>JAIRNL010000213.1 GCA_031258035.1 Azoarcus sp.
GGGTCGATGTCACGGGCGCGTTCGATCAGCGTGCGCGCCTGGCGGGCGAGGGCGCCGCTCCAGCCGCGGTGCTCGATGCGGCGCAACAGGGCAAGCGCGGCATTGAACAGCACGACAGGGTGCCCCGGCATCTGTTGCACGGCGTTCGTCATTGCCTCTACCGCGCCGTCGTAATCTCCGGTACGCGCGCGTTCCGCGCCGGCTTTTATCAGGCTGCGGACTTCTTCCTGGACGTTTTGCTCGATCTTCTTCGAGAGCGGTTCGAGTCCGCGCGCGCGCAGCATTTCGCGCAGGGCCGTAACTGTCTGTTCATTGGCCGTGGCGCGCAGGATGTTCGTCGCCACTTCGCTGCCCGCGTTGTGCAGATGTTGGTCGAAACAAGCCTTGACCAATTCACGAGCCAGTCCCGGCGAGAGCGCGGCGCCGGCCGTGGTGAGGCCCGCCGCCGCTTCGAGGTCGTTTTTCGCCTGCGCCGTCTCGCCGGCATGGGCGTGAAGCATCGCGTTGGCGAGCGCCTTGCACAAGGCGGCATTGGGTTGATTGCCGAGGCTGCGTTCGAGATCGCCGATCGTGGCGCGGGCTTCGTCGGTTTTGCCCTGGGCAATTTGTGACTGGACCAGGCGGACATGGATTTCGGGGTCGCGGAAATCGGAATCCGCGCTCTGGCGGACGACCTCGGCCAGCGCCTTTTCGGCGGCGGCGGCGTCGCCCGTCTCCATAGCCAGTTCGCCGAGGCGGCGATGGCGTCCGAGGCGGTAGGGCGATCGCCCGATGGCCGTTTGCAGCACCTCGCAGGCTGCCTCGCCCCGGCCGCTTTCGGCGAGCACGCGGGCGAGCAGATCGTAGGCCGCCATGAAATGGTTGTTCTCGGCGATGAGTTCGGAGAGCAGGGCCTCGGCCCCCGCGTAATCTTTCTTGAACGCGAGGCAGCGCGCGAGTCCCAGCTGCGCCCAGGGAAGGCGCTGGCTGTCGATGACCTGCCGGTAAGTCGTTTCGGCCTCGTCGAGTTGTCCGGCGGCAATGTGGAAGCCGGCTTCGAGGCGATGGAAATCGAGGATGTATTGCGGGTGTTCGGTTTCCGCTTCCAGGCAATAGTCGATGGCGCCGAGCCAGTCGCCGATGGCAGCCAGTTGCCACGCCGGCAGGAAAGCCTCGCGCTTGTCGATGATCCGCGCCAGCCGCGTTTGCAGCATCCCGGCAGCCAGCGGGGTGAGGATATAGTCGTCGGGCAGGAGTTCGGCGGTTCCGACTACCCGCTTGTAAGTGCGCTCGCCGGTGATCATCACGAACAGGGTGTCGCTGGCGATGATTTCATGCTGGCGCAGGTCTTCGAGCAGGTGTTGGCCGTCCTGGCCGTCGCCGAGCGCGTAATCGCACAGGATCAGTTCGTAATGTCGCGCGCGCAGGTGGCGCAAGGCCGTATGCGCGGTGATGGCAAAGTGAATGGCGGCAAATCCGAACGAAGGCAGCAGGCGACGCAACTGGGTGCGCAGTTTCGTTTCGCTGGCGATGACGAGAACCTGGAATTCTTCAAACCTGGGCATGATGAAGATGGCGAATCCGGGGGACTTTCCGCTGGGAAGTATGGCGGCATCGCGGGGAAATCGTGCCGGGATTTTTTTACGTCCGGTGCAACTTTGCGCCTGGATGCGCGCCTTGCGGGGACTTGCGGCGGGGCAGGGGGCGGGACGCTGCCTTGTCCTGCCCCCATCCCGGTCATTTCAGCGCGAATCCCCGCGCGCGCAGCGCCTCGGCCAGCCGGTCGCGTCCGGACAGGGCATCGGCATTGGCGACCCGCTTGGACGAGTGCACGGCCCAGGTGCCGTGCACTTTCATTTTTTGTTCTTCGTAGAAGCGCGCCATGGCGGCATTGTAGGCTTCGATGCCCGGTGCCTGGGCGTCGAGCGAATAGCGTTCGTGGTGCAGCACCACCGATTGCGGCGGCCTCGGCTTGATGTCGGCGGGGCGCGCCGGGTCGGGTTTGCCCACGCAAAGGCCGAAGATGGCGACGACCTTGGGCGGCAGTCCGAGCAGTTCGGCGACCTCTTCCGGCTGGTTGCGCAGGGCGCCGATATACACGATGCCAAGCCCGAGCGACTCCGCCGCCACCGCCGCGTTCTGTGCGGCCAGCGTGGCATCGAGAGCGGCGACGAGGAACATTTCGAGATAATCGAGCCCCGCGCCGGGGCGCTGGGTGAGGTGGGTCAAATGTGCCAGACGGGCGAGGTCGGCGAGCCATACCAGTTGCAGCGGCGCTTCCGCGACGTGTGCCTGCCCGCCCGCCAGTTCAGCCAGCCGTGCGCGGCGCGCGGGCTCGCGCACCGCGATCACGCTCCAGGCTTGCAGGTTGGATGAACTCGATGCCGATTGCGCGGCGGCGACGATGGCGGCGAGCTGCGCATCGCTTACCGGATCGGGCAGATAGGCGCGCACCGAACGGTGCCCGAGCAGTTGTTCGATGGCCGGCGACCATGCTTCCGGCGCCGGCTGCGAGGCATCGCCATAGCGTGCGGCGATGAGTTGTTGGGGAATGCTCATGAGATCTCCTGTGAGTTGGGATGCGCCATGGGGCGCGAGGGGCGAGTATAAACAGCGCGCCGGCATGCCGGCGAATGCTTTCCGAAGCGCCCGGTGTTCTCGCCCGGTATTCTTCCCGGGCGCGCGGTTCAGGCCTCGGGTAACAGCAGATTGGTGAAAGTCTGGGTACCCTTCCAGCGGTATCCGGCAAAGTCGCGCATATCGGTAGAGAGAATGCGGCGCTCTTCCAGTTGCTCAGCCAGGATCACCAGCGAGGCATCAGCCAGATCCATCGGCAGTTCACGGTAGCGGCGCATCAGGTGCGCCGCGCGCGCCAGCGCGTCGTCCGGTGGCTCCGGGATGCTCACCGCCTCTTGCGCGACGGCGTCCATGAAAGCGAGCGCCTGATGCACGCCGACGCGCGCCACCAGCAGATGCGTCACCTCGGTCAGTACCGGCCAGGTGCTGGCGAAGCCTTCGCCAGCCCAACGTTCGGCGGCGGCGAGCGCGGCGCGGTGGTGGCGGTCGCGCCGATTGCCCAGCGCGATCCAGAAGCCGCTATCGGTAAGGAGCATGCGGTTCCTGCACCGAAAGGGGAATCTTGTTTTCCAGCGCCTCGGTCAGATAGTTCTTGTAATGCGCCGACAAATCCTCCGGCCCCTCGCCCGCGCCGATGTAACCAGCCAGCAAAGCCAGCGGATCGCGTCGCGGACGCATATGGGACGCATGGTATTCGCGCAAGGCATCGCGCAGCAGATCGGAAACCGAGAGGCCGCTACGCTCCAGCAGTTCCTGAAACTGCGCGGCATCCGCGCCGGAAAGACGGGCGTTGATGCGGACGTCGGAAAAGGATGGCGCGGAAGGCATGGCAGAAGCTCCAGGGCGAGAAGTCATAACGGTATGACTCTATGACATGATAGTCAACCCATAATTTCTTCACTTCTTGGCCTATCCCCTGCACGCGCGAAAAACGTAAATTGCCCCTGGCTCCGTGGCGAACTAGAATGACCGCTTTTTCGCCGCTCGCATTCGCGGCGCGGCGGGCACGATGCAAAGGGAGCGGATCATGAAAGTGGCGACGAAAGCGAATCTGGATACGGCGACGGCAAATCCGACCGCGACGGGATTGGCTGAACTGATCGCCGCCGCTGTCGTTTCCCCCGAGACCGACCCGGCCCGCCGCCCGATCCTCAAGTCGGCCAAGCTCGCCGATGTCTGCTACGACATTCGCGGCCCGGTGCTCACCCGCGCCCGCCAGATAGAAGAGGAAGGGCACAAGATCATCAAGCTCAACATCGGCAATCTGGCTTCCTTCGGGTTTGAAGTGCCCGAGGAAATCCAGATGGACATGATCCGCAACCTGCCGCATTCCTCTGGCTATTCAGATTCCAAAGGTATCTTTTCCGCCCGCAAGGCGGTGATGCACTACACGCAGCAAAAAGGGATCAGGGGGGTCGATGTCGAGGATATCTATATCGGCAACGGCGTCTCCGAACTCATCCTCATGGCGATGAATGCGTTGCTCGATACCGGGGACGAAGTCCTGGTGCCCGCGCCCGATTACCCGCTGTGGACGGCGGCGATATCGCTCTCGGGCGGCCGCCCCGTGCATTACCTGTGCGACGAGGGTGCTGGCTGGCTGCCCGATCTCGCCGACATGCGAGCCAGGATCACCCCCAATACGCGCGCCATCGTCATCATCAATCCCAACAATCCGACCGGCGCGATTTACCCGGACGAATTGCTCAAGGAAATCGTCGCCATCGCGCGCGAACACGACCTCATCCTTTACGCCGACGAGGTCTACGACAAAGTGCTCTACGAAGGGGCGACGCATACCTCGCTCGCGGTATTTTCCGAAGACGTGCCGACCATCATCCTCAACGGCCTGTCGAAAAACTACCGCGCCTGCGGCTACCGCGCCGGCTGGCTCGTGGTGTGTGGCGACAAGCGCCATGCGCGCGATTACATCGAGGGGCTGGACATGCTGGCTTCCATGCGCCTGTGCGCCAATGTGCCCGGCCAATATGCGATCCAGACCGCGCTCGGCGGTTACCAGAGCATCGACGATCTGGTGCGCGAGGGCGGTCGGCTGCGGCGGCAGCGCGATCTGGCCTGGGAACTGATGACCGCGATCCCGGGCGTGAGCTGCGTCAAACCGCAGGCCGCCCTCTACATGTTTCCGAAGCTCGATCCCCGGATGTATCCGATCGACGACGACCAGGCATTCATCACCGAATTACTGGAAGCCGAAAAAGTGCTGCTGGTGCAGGGCACGGGCTTCAACTGGTTGCACCCCGACCATTTCCGGCTGGTCTTCCTGCCATATGAAGAAGACCTGCGCGAAGCCGTCGGGCGCATCGCGCGCTTTCTCGAAACCTACCGCAAGCGGCACGGGCGCTGACCAAGTGAGTCCATCCATCGTCACCCTGGCCGATGTGGGCGAAAAAGCGGCAGCGCGCTGGCTGCCCCGGGCCGAGGCAGTGCATCGCCAGCTGCGCGACCGGCTGCCGCCCGGATTCGACGCCTACCGCGCGACGCTGGCGCGCGTCCTCGCGGGCGGCGCGCGCCTGAGCCTCGCGGTAGAAGGCGAGACGGTCGAAGGGCTGGCGATCTGGCGCGTCGTCGACAACACATACGAACAACGGCGGCTCTACATAGACGACCTCGTCACGGACGCCGCCTGTCGCTCGCGGGGCATCGGCCATGCCCTGCTGACGTGGCTGGAGCACCAAGCCAGGGCGCTTTCCTGCACAGTGCTGGCGCTGGATTCCGGCGTGCAACGCAGCGGAGCGCATCGTTTTTATTTCCGGGAAGGCTTTCTCATCCCCTCATTCAGCTTCAGGAAAACACTCGCATGAAACCGATCGACGTGGGTCTTCTGGGTATCGGCACTGTCGGCGGCGGCGCCTTTACCGTCCTCAAACGCAACGCGGACGAAATCGCCCGTCGGGCAGGACGCGAAATCCGCATCGTCGCGGTAGCGGACAGAAACACCGAACGCGCGCGCGAAATTGCCGGCGAAAGCGTCAAAATCACCGACGATGCCTTCTCGGTAGTGCGCGACCCGGAAATCGACATCATCATCGAACTGATCGGCGGCTATACCGTCGCCAAAGACCTGGTGCTGGCCGCCATCGAAAACGGCAAGCACATCGTCACCGCCAACAAAGCATTGCTGGCCGTGCACGGCAACGAAATCTTCGCCGCCGCGCGCCGCCGCGACGTGATGGTCGCCTTCGAAGCGGCGGTGGCCGGCGGCATTCCCATCATCAAGGCGCTGCGCGAAGGGCTTTCCGCCAACCGCATCCAGTGGGTGGCGGGGATCATCAACGGCACCACCAACTTCATCCTCTCCGAGATGCGCGACAAGGGCCTCCCCTTCGCCGAGGCCCTCAGGCAAGCGCAAAGCCTCGGCTACGCCGAAACCGATCCCACCTTCGACATCGAAGGCGTAGACGCCGCGCACAAAGCGACCATCATGAGCGCCATCGCCTTCGGCATCCCAATGCAATTCGACAAAGCCCACGTCGAAGGCATCTCCCGACTCGAATCCCTCGACATCGCCTATGCCGAACAACTGGGCTATCGCATCAAGCTACTGGGCATCGTCCGCCGCCGCGAGCAAGGGGTGGAACTGCGCGTACACCCGACCCTGATACCCGCCAGGCGGCTGCTTGCCAACGTCGAAGGCGCGATGAACGCCGTGCTGGTACAGGGCGACGCCGTCGGAGCCACCCTCTATTACGGCAAGGGCGCGGGAGCCGAACCCACCGCCAGCGCGGTAATCGCCGACCTCATCGACATCACGCGCCTGCATACCGCCGACCCCGGCCACCGCGTGCCGCACCTCGCCTTTCAACCAGATCAAGTGCAAGACGTGCCGGTGCTGCAGATCGGGGAAACGATCACCGCCTATTACCTCCGCATCCGCGTCCAGGACAAACCGGGCGTACTCGCCGACATCGCCCGCATCTTCGCCGACGGCGACATCTCGATAGACGCCATGATCCAGAAAGAAGCGGGTGAAGGCGAATCACAGACCGACATCATCCTGCTGACCCACCGGACGGTCGAAAAAAACGCCGACGCGGCCATCGCGCGCATCGA
>JAIRNL010000178.1 GCA_031258035.1 Azoarcus sp.
GCCGACTGAAGACTCTCAACGGACTGACGCCCTATGAATATCTCTGCAAAATCTGGACAAAGGAACCAGAACGCTTCATCATGAACCCAAACCAGCAAATGCCGGGACTAAACACCTAGAGAGGGTGTTTTCAAAACACCTTCTCACTGTCCTTGCGTGCAAAGGGCGCGAAGCGCCCCTCACTGTCATTCCGCGCGAAGTCGCGGAATCCAGACGGCGCGTGGATTCCGCGACTACGCGCGGAATGACGCAGGTTTCGCATTCCTCTCTCCCGCCCGGCGGGAGAGAGTGCCCCGCAGGGGCGAGAGAGGGTGGCGTTCCCGATCGGCGTCGCCGCAAGAATCGCGCAGCCGTCGCCTGGGCAACGGCGCGCTTCCGGCAAAGCTGGAAAAAACAAGGCGCTACGCGCTTCTCAGCAGCCTGCTGGTGTGGTTTTCCAAAACCACGAGTGTCGTTTTCCAAAACCATGAGTGTGGTTTTTTAAAACCATGAGTGTGGTTTTCCAAAACCACGAGTATCGTTTTCCAAAACCACGAGTATCGTTTTCCAACGCCGCCAGTGTGCCCTCATCCGGCCTTCGGCCACCTTCTCCCCGCAAGGGGTGTCACGGCCCGTCCGGGGAAGGGGGCGTCGGCATCACGCCCACGTCAGGCGCGTGACCTTCCACGCCCTGCCCTCCCGTCCCCATTCCAGGCGCACGCGAAAATGGCGCGCGCTCTCCGGCAAAAGGCCCTCCGCGCCGAGCAGCGTGACTTCGGCTTCGGTCGCGGCGCGGTCGGGCACGCGGGAATCAAGCTCGCTTCGACGCCATGGCACGACAATCGTCACCGTCTTGTAGCGCATGAACATCGAGACCATTGTGCGCCTGGCCCAATCGCGGCCATCGTCCGCGCCCTGGACGGTAAAGGCGGGATGCAGCAGATCGAGTACCCGCCCGGTTTCCTTCGCTTCCAGCGCCGCCTGGAACTCGCCGGCGGCGGCATCGAGCGCCGCCCGCGGATCGTCCTTCGCGCATGCGGCCAATAAAAAGAAAACCAGGAACAACGAAACCCGAAAGCGCCGCCATTGCGGGCGCATGGAAAAATCGCCTGGAGCCATCATCGATCACCGGTTGCCCCAAGATGGGGATGCTAGGATACCGAACTTTCCGTAATACCGTCGTCCGACGCGAGGGGATACTGTGATCCTGGAATGGTGGCACTGGATAGTCGGCGGAATCGCCCTGGTCATGCTGGAACTGGCTATTCCGGCTTTTTTCGTGATCTGGTTCGGCCTGGGGGCGCTGCTCGTCGGCGTGCTGCTGCTCGTGGTGCCGGGATTGCCGCTGGCTGGGCAGTTGCTGCTGTGGGCCGTGGCCTCGACGGCGCTGACGGCGCTGTGGTTCCGGTATTTCAGGCGCTTCGGGAACAAGACCCGGATCGGCACCGCCGACAGCGACGTGATCGGCGAAATCGGCCTGTTGGTTCATGCCGTGGCGCCATTCGCGCGCGGCAAGGTGCGCTTCCAGCGCCCCATCCTCGGCGCCGAGGAATGGCCCTGCGCCGCCGAGGCCGAAATCGACGCCGGCGTCCGGGTGAAAATCGTCTCCGTCGAGGGCAGTTTCGTCAAGGTCGCGCGGGCCTGAACCCCTCCCATGCGCGCGGCGCGATGGATCATCCCGTCCCCGCGCAGCGTCGCCCAGGCAATTCATCGCTTTCGTTCTCTTTTTCCCGTTCCGTTTTTTCCTTCCACGGAGTCTTGCCATGAATGTCGGTCTTTTCGTCACCGCCGCGATCCTGATCCTGGCTGTCGTCACCATCGCCAAAGGCGTCCGCCTCGTGCCCCAGGGCCAGGAATGGATCGTCGAGCGCCTCGGCAAATATCAACGCACCCTGCTGCCCGGCCTCAACTTCCTGATTCCCTACCTGGACAACGTCGCCTACAGGCTGATCACCAAGGACATCATCCTCGACGTGCAGGAGCAGGAAGTCATCACGCGCGACAATGCCGTGATCCTCACCAACGCCATCGCTTTCATCAAAGTCACCGATCCCGTGAAAGCGGTCTATGGCGTCACCGACTTCTCGGAGGCGATCCGCAACCTGATCATGACCACCCTGCGCTCCATCGTCGGCGAAATGGAACTCGACGAGGCGCTTTCCTCACGCGACAAAATCAAGGCGAGGCTGCGCGAGAGCATCGCCGACGAAGCGGTCGACTGGGGACTGACCGTGAAATCGGTGGAAATCCAGGACATCAAGCCTTCGCCCTCGATGCAGCGCGCCATGGAACTACAGGCCGCCGCCGAGCGCGAGCGCAAGGCCATGGTCACGCGCGCGGAGGGCGCAAAGCAATCCGCCATCCTCGAAGCCGAAGCCAGGCTCGAAGCCGCGCGCCGCGACGCCAATGCCCAGGTCACGCTGGCCGAGGCCTCCGCCGAGTCGATCCGCCGCATCACCGCCGCGCTCGGCGCCGAACCCGCCCCCATGCTTTATTTGCTCGGGGAGAAGTACATTTCCTCAGTTCAAAAGCTCGCGGCATCGGAAAATGCAAAGGTCGTGCTGCTGCCCGCCGATATACAGGAAACGCTTGGCGGGTTGATCGGGCGGTTCGCCCACTCCGGCAGGCCGGCGTAATACCGGCTTTCGGGCGGACAGCCATCCTTGTCACCTTACGCGATGGAGCGCACCATGCAGGACTTCGAGGCACAAACCCGGGACTTTGCCGCGCAGATCGAGACCGAACTCGACACCGGGAACCTGAACTTTCCCACCTCGATGGATATTTCGTTACGCATCAAGCAACTTGCCGACGATCCGGATTCCTCCATCGACGACATCGTCACCGTCGTGCGCGCCGAGCCGGTGTTGAGCGCCAAGGTCATCCGCATGGCCAATGCGATGCTGCTCAACCCTTATGGCGCCCACATCACCAGCATCAACAACGCGGTCAGGCGCATCGGCCTCGCGGCGCTGCGCTGCCTCGCCTTCGCGGTCGCCGCCGAACAGCTCATCCAGGATCACCGCTCCCCCCAGCTGCGCGGGATAGCCAGCCAGCTCTGGCGACATTCCGCCGATGTCGCCTCCTGGGCCTACGCCTTCGCGCACTCGCTGCGCGCGACCAACCCCGACACCGCGATGCTCGCCGGCATGATGGTCGACATCGGTCAGTTCTTCCTGCTGGCTCGGGTCAACAATTACCCGGCGCTGGAAAGCGACCTCGAACGCTTCGCCGAGTTCGTCTCGATATGGCATGACCCGATCTCCCGCTCCGTCCTCGAAGCCTTCGAGTTGCCCGAAGACATCATCGACGCCCTCGACGACGCCCCCTACAGCGGCAACTGGCCTCCGGAGTCGCTGCACGACATCGTGCGAATCGCCACCCTGGCTACCCAGGAGCGCAACCCGTTCGACGCGCTGCGCAAAACGGCTTCCCGGGCCGGGGCGGACGACGACACCGGCATCGACAGGGCGCAACTCGAAAGCCTGCTCGAAGAAACCCGCGCCGGCAAGGACGCCATGTTGAACGCGGTGTGCGGCTGAGCGACGCGGGTTTCCGTCAACTCAATCCGGGCCATGCCCCCGCAGGGGCCGTGCCGGCGCGCTGATCTCTACCGTTTCCCTGCCGTTCGCGGTTTCGATGGTCAGCGCGATGGGCACGGCGTCGCCTTCCTTCACTTGCGCCGCAAGGTCGAGCAGCATCACGTGATGGCCGCCCGGCCTGAGTTCGACGGTCGCGCCCGCGGGCAGGGCCAGCGCGGGGATGGCGCGCATTTTCATCTTGTCGCCATCCATCGCCATCTCGTGGATTTCGGCCACCGCGGCGATGGGCGAGCGGACTTCGATCAGGCGGGCATCGACCGATGAGGTGATCTTCATGAAGGCGCCGGTGGCTTTTTGCCGCGCAACGGTGGCGCGTACCCAGGGGTCGTCGATGCTGACTCCGGCGTGGGCGGCGGGCATGGCAAGGAACAGCGCGGCAAGGAGGGCGGCAGGCAAGTGAAGGTTCATCGGTTTTCCTGGTTTGTCGGTGAAGGATGAAGCAGCAGGCGCACGTCCGAGGCGATCGCCTCGGCGGGGCTCTGGTGACTGACCGCAAGGCGCAGGCGGCCTTCGGGGTCGTAAAGGTAGCTGATCGCGGAATGGTCGATCGTGTAACCGCTGCCCGTCGGCACCTTGTGGTAGTAGATGCGGAAAGCGTCGGCTGTCTCGCGCGTTTTCCCCGGCTCGGCATGAAGTCCGAGAATGTCCGCGCCGAAGGCGGCGGCATACTCCCGCAGGATTTCCGGCGAGTCGCGTTCGGGGTCGAGCGTGATGAAAACGATCTGTAGACGCTCGCCATCGTCGCCGAGCAGGCGACGCACTTCGCTCGCGCGCAAAAGCGTGGTCGGGCACACGTCCGGGCACTGGATGAAACCGAAGAACACCATGACCGCCTTGCCCCGGAAATCCGCAAGGCGGCGGGTGTTGCCGTCCGGATCGAGGAGCGCGAAATCGCGGCCATAGTCCGCGCCGCGGATGTCGACGTTGCGAAAGCGCGGGCCGCCATCGCCGCAGCCGACGACCAGGGACAGCGCCCCGACGGCGAGCAGTGCGCGCAAGAGCCCCCTTCCGCCGGGAGGAATCCGTTCTTTTTCTTTCTTCACTTCTTCAGGCCGCGTTTTTCGCCGCCTGCAATTCGGCGAAAGTTTCGGGAAGCATCAGCGTCGCCAGGCTGCGCTGCGTGAACAGATATCGCCCATCGACGATGAACCCGAGTTCTTCCCAGGGCACCGCGTCGTTGAACAAGGCAACCGCGCGGGCAATGTCCGTTGTCCGGTGCTTCGGAAAGAGCGCCAGGATGGAACCGTCGTATGCGGTACAGGGATGGGCGAAAAAGGGGCGTTCGCGGCGGGTTCTGCCATTCACGTAGACGCGCGGCCCGGTGGATCTGAAATGATCCCGGCCCCATTTCCACCAATTGCTTTCGTCGAACTGACGCACCCGGCGACGAAGCAGGCGCGCCTTGAACGGTTCGAGATGGGGGTGGCGAATGTCGTGGATCATGCGCCGGGTCTCGCCGGTCGCCGCCGTTTGCGAGTAGACGAATTCGACATTGCCTTCAGGATGGGTGAAGACGTCGTCGGCCCCGGAAACCGCGCCGACCCGGACATCGAACAGTTCGCGCATGGGGATGCACAGATGCGCATGGGTGAAGACGAGCTGCCCGTGAATATGCACCATCTCGCGCGCGTCCCATCGCGTGTCGCCGAGCCGCCGGTACAGGGTGCGGTGGGAAAAGTCGCCGCGCGCGAAGCGGAAGATCGCGCAATTGGGTATCGCGTCGGCAAAGATTCTTGCGTCGCCCGTCTCGATCCAGTGCGTGATCGTGCCCTGTTCGTAAAGCCAATGGTTGAGCCGGACGGCGCCGCTCAGTTTGATGAAGTCGCGCGGGGTGATGAAGATCAGTTCGCCGCCGTCGTCGAGATGGCGCACGCACTTTTCGATGAAGAACAGGAACAGGTTGGAGCGGGTGTCGAACAGGCGCGAATCGAGACGCGAGCGGGTCTCCGGCGTGATGTTCCGATAACGCACGTAGGGCGGATTGCCGATGATGGTGTCGAAACGCTCGCTCGTCGGCAAGTCGAAGAAATTCATCGTCCGCGCCCCGGTCGGCGCGATGCGGGCGTCCAGTTCGATGGCCACGCATCCCGGCAAATGGCGTGAAAACGCGCCATCCCCCGCGGAGGGTTCCAGCACCCGTCCGCGATTCGCGCGCAGAGCCAGCATGGTTTGCACGATGGCGTCGGGGGTGAAGAACTGGCCGAGCGCGACGAGGGGAGAAAAATCATTCATTTATGCCATCACCCCAGCCACTTTCTCGCATTCCGGAACATCCGCAGCCATGGCGAGGCATCCGGGCTTTCGTCGAGCAGCCATTGCGGCGACCAGGACATTTGCAGCGTGCGGGCGGTGCGTTCGGGATGCGGCATCATGATCGTGAAACGCCCGTCGGGAGTGGTGAAGCCGGCCGCGGCATCGGGCGAGCCGTTGGGATTGGCGGGGTAGCGTTCGGTGGGCGCGCCGTGGTTGTCGATGTAACGCAACGAGATGAGCGCCGCCCGTCGCGCGGCGATGTCGCGGAATGCCGCCCGGCCTTCGCCGTGGCTGACCACGATGGGCAAACGGCTGCCCGCCATGCCGCTGAAAAAGAGGGAGGGATTTTCCGGCACCTCGGTCATGACGAAGCGCGCCTCGAACTGTTCGCTGCGGTTGCGCCGGAAGACCGGCCAGTTTTCCGCGCCGGCAATGATGGGCGCGAGGGCGGCCATCATCTGGCAACCGTTGCAGACGCCGAGCGCGAAGGTGCCGGCGCGGGCGAAGAAAGCCGCGAATTGCGCCCTGAGCGCCGGATTGAACAGGATCGACTTCGCCCATCCCTGCCCCGCGCCGAGCACGTCGCCGTAGGAGAAACCGCCGCAGGCCGCCAGCCCCAGGAAGTCGTCGAGATGGCGCCGCCCGGCTTGCAGGTCGGACATGTGTACGTCCACCGCCTCGAACCCGGCGCGGGTAAAGGCCGCCGCCATCTCGAACTGGGAATTCACGCCCTGTTCGCGCAGGATCGCCACCTTCGGGCGCGCGCCGGTGGCGATGAAAGGCGCGGCCACGTCCTCGCGCACGTCGAACGCCGCGTACAGGGACAGGCCGGGATCGTCCGCGTCGGCGAGGGCGTCGAACTCCCTTTGCGCGCATTCGGCATCGTCGCGCAGGCGGGCGATGTGGTAGCCGGTCTCCGACCAGGCGCGCAACCAGTCGGCGCGCGGCGCGGCCAGTACCAGGCGGGCGTTGCGGCGAAAGCGGATCTCGTCCTTGTCGTTGGGCTCGCCGATGAAGTGGTAGTCGAGCCCGGCGCCGTTGAGGATCGCGCCGACCGCCGGGCGGTCGCGGCGGCGGATCTGCGCCACGGCGCCGAGTTCCTCGGCGAACAGGGCGCCGAACAGGCGATCGTCGAAGCGCCCCCTGAGCAGTTCGGGATTCTTGTCGAGACCGTCGGCGTCGTTCATCCGCTCGTCGTAGCACACGGTATCGAGTATCAGCGACAGTCCGCACCGGCTGGCGAAGGCCATTTCGCAGACGGTGGCGAAGAGGCCGCCGTCGCCGCGGTCGTGATAGGCGAGGATCAGGCCGTCACGGCACAGTCGCCGGATCGCCCCGAAAAACGCCACCAGGTCTTGCGGCGCGGCATCCGGCGCGTGTTCGCCGATGGCGCCGTGGACTTGAGCCAGTACCGAGCCGCCGAGGCGATTGGCCCCGCGCCCCAGGTCGATGAGGATGAGTTCGGTCTCCTCGCCGGCGGGAAACTGCAACTGTGGCGTCAGGGTGCGGCGGATGTCCGCGACCGGGGCAAAGGCGGTGACGATCAGCGACAGCGGCGAAACCACCTGCCTGTCTTCCTCGCCTTCTTTCCACGCCGTGCGCATCGACAGCGAATCCTTGCCCACCGGAATCGACAGCCCCGCCGCGATACAGAATTCGGACACCGCCCGCACGGTTTCGTAAAGCCTGGCTTCCTCGCCGCGGACGCCCGCCGCCGCCATCCAGTTGGCCGAAAGCTTCACCTCGCCGATGGCGTCGATGTCGGCGGCAGCCAGGTTGGTGATGGCTTCGCCGACCGCCATCCGTCCCGAAGCGGGCGCATCCACGCAAGCCAGCGGCGCGCGCTCGCCCATGGCGAAGGCTTCGCCGCGATAGCCGGTAAAACTCATCGCCGTCACCGCCACATCGGCCACCGGCATCTGCCACGGCCCGACCATCTGGTCGCGCGCGGTGAGGCCGCCCACGGTGCGGTCGCCGATCGTGATCAGGAAACGCTTGCTCGCCACCGCCGGATTGCGCAACACCCGCAGCGCCGCATCAGCCAGATCGAACCCGGTGACATCGAACGGCGGCAGGTACAGGGCGCGGCGCGATACCTGGCGCGTCATCTTCGGCGGCTTGCCGAGCAGCACGGTCATTTCCATGTCGACCGGCGAGTTGCCGAAATGGCGATCGCTCACCACCAGCCGACCGTCGGCGCTCGCCGTGCCGAGCACGGCGAAGGGACAGCGTTCGCGCGCGCAGATGGCGGAAAAGACCGCGAGATTCGCGGGCGCGACCGCCAGCACATAACGCTCCTGCGCCTCGTTGCTCCAGATCTCGCGCGGGCTCATGCCGGGTTCCTCGGTTTTCACCTCGCGCAACTCGAAATGCGCGCCCAGCCCGGCGTGGTCAGCCAGCTCGGGCAGGGCGTTGGACAAGCCTCCCGCGCCCACGTCGTGGATGGCGATGATCGGGTTGGCCGCGCCGCGCTGCCAGCAGGCGTCGATCACCTCCTGCCCGCGCCGCTGGATTTCGGGATTGCCGCGCTGCACCGAGGCAAAATCGAGATCGGCGGCGTTCGCCCCGGTCGCCATGCTGGAAGCCGCCCCGCCCCCCAGGCCGATCAACATGCCGGGACCGCCGAGCTGGATCATCAGCGTCCCCGGCGGAAATCCCGGCTTTGCCGCCTGTTGCGCCTGGATGTTGCCGAGGCCGCCCGCGATCATGATGGGCTTGTGGTAGCCGCGCGCCTCGCCCGCGACGATCTGCTCGAAAGCGCGGAAATATCCGGCGAGATTCGGGCGGCCGAATTCGTTGTTGAACGCCGCCGCCCCCAGCGGCCCCTCGATCATGATCTCCAGCGCCGAGGCGATGCGATCCGGCTTGCCGTAAGGCTTTTCCCAGGGCTGGACAAAACCGGGAATGGCGAGATTGGAGACCGAAAACCCCACCAGCCCCGCCTTGGGCCGCGCGCCGCGCCCGGTCGCGCCCTCGTCGCGGATCTCCCCCCCCGCCCCGGTCGCCGCGCCGGGAAACGGCGAAATCGCGGTCGGATGGTTGTGGGTCTCGACCTTGGCGAGAATATGGGTCGGCTCCGGATGAAAGCGGAACACGCCATCGGCGTCCGGATAGAGGCGTTCGGCCTCGCAGCCCTCGATGACCGAAGCGTTGTCGGCGTAAGCCACCACCGTGCCTTCGGGATGCGCCGCATGGGTGTCGCGGATCATGGCGAAGAGCGACTTTTCCATCGGGCGCGCGTCGATCACCCAGTCGGCGTTGAAGATCTTGTGCCGGCAGTGCTCGGAGTTGGCCTGCGCGAACATCGTCAATTCGACGTCGGTCGGGTTGCGCCCCATGCGGGTGAAGCTGTCGGCGAGATAGTCGATCTCGTCGTCGGAAAGCGCCAGTCCCAGATCGGCGTTGACCGCGGCCAGCGCCGCCGCGCCGCCGCCGAGGACATCCACCGTGGCGAGCGGTTGCGGCGCGTAATGCTGGAACAGGGCCCGCGCCTCGTCGAACGTGGCCAGCACCGATTCCGTCATGCGGTCGTGCAGCGCCGCGGGCGCGGGCGGCAGCGCGGCGGCCCCGCGTCCCGCGATGAAATGGGCGATGCCGCGCTCGATGCGCCTCACCTTGTCGAAACCGCACTGGCGGGCTATGTCGGTGGCTTTCGACGACCACGGCGAAATCGTGCCGGGGCGTGGCGTCACCAGGCGCAGGCTTCCGGCGGGAAGCCCGCCTTCCGGCGCGCGGGCCTCCAGCAGCTCGCCGAGCCGCGTCTGTTCCTCGGCGGAAAGCGGCGCCTGGATTTCGACGAAATACCAATATTCCGCCGTCACGGACTCGAGGCCGGGGAAAAGGCCGGAGAGCGTCTTGGCCAGACGGTCGAGACGGGAAGCGGAAAGCGCGGAAGCGCCGCGCAGCGTGAGAATCGGGAAGGACATGGCGACGAGGACGACTGGCCGGCGCGGCGCGGGCCATGGCAGGAAAGCCGCAGATTATACCCGCCCCCCGCGCCCGGCCATGTCCCGACTTCCCGGTATGCCGGAAGGCGGTCATGACGGCCTGCCGGAGGGGTTTGAACGAG
>JAIRNL010000240.1 GCA_031258035.1 Azoarcus sp.
TCGGAGTGGGATCCGGCGAGCAAGGCGACGGCGCTGATGCTATACACCGAAAAGGGCAATACCTACATCTGCACGGGTACGCTCCTGAATGCCAAGGGCAGTGCCGCGACGCGGATTCCCTATTTCCTGACGGCGAATCATTGCATTTCGAGCCAGACGGCGGCGGATACGCTGGAGACGCGCTGGTTTTACCGTTCCGCCGCATGCAATGGGTCGCAGTCCGCGCAGGTTCAAAGCCTGCAAGGCGGCGCCACCCTGCTTTACGCTTCCGCGGTCACGGATATTGCTTTCCTGAAGCTGAAAGAGCAGCCGCCGGTCGGCGTGGCATACGCTGGCTGGCAGGCCAGCACGCCGGTCATTGGCGCGACGGCAGGCGGCATTCATCACCCTGGCGGCGATCGGCAAAAGCTCGCGCTCGGTTCTGTATCCGACTGGGTGAATATCGTCGATATGACAAGCGACGGTAATTTCGATCTCTCGCGCGGGACTTCACAGGCAGCCAGCCATCTCAAGATCACCTGGCGCGAGGGCGCGACCGAAGGCGGCAGCAGCGGTTCCGGTTTGTTCGACAAGGACAGCAAAAGACTCATCGGCGTGCTGACCGGAGGCCCCGATGCGTCCAGCTGCCGTGGCGGTTTCGGGGTCTATGGGCGTTTCGAGCGTGCCTTCAGCGCCAAACTTCGTGAATACCTCGATCCCGCTTCCGTCGCCACTCCCGCTCCCGCGGCCACGCCCGTTGTCGCCGCTCCCGCAGCCAGGTTCAGCCTGTTCGTGCAGCGCAGCGGCAACGGAACGGTCACGGGATCGGGGATAAATTGCGGTTCCGATTGCACGGAGCAATATGCGTCCGGCGCCAGGGTGACGCTGACCGCCGCGCCGGCGTCCGGGCAGGTCTTCGCTGGCTGGCGCGGCGCATGTTCCGGGACGTCCCGGACATGCACGGTCGCCATGGACGCGGATCGAAGCGTCGCCGCGACATTCCAGAGCGCGGCGAAGGTCGCCGGGGCGGTGCTTTCCGTGCAGCGCAGCAGTGTTGGCACCGTGGTGGGGCAGGGAATAAATTGCGGTTTCCGCGGCGTCGATTGCACGGAGCAATATGCGCCGGGCACTCAGGTGATCTTGACGGCCTTTCCGGCAATGTCCGGTTATCGTTTTGCCGGCTGGCGGGGCGCGTGCTCCGGAACGTCCCCGACGTGCAGGTTGGCCATGAACGCCAGCGCAAATGTTTCGCCCGTGTTTTCAAGGCGATGGTGAGCCGCGGCGCGGCCCGGTGGGATATGTGACGATATTCCGGCGCGGGTTCGAGGGCGAGGGCGACGGTAAGGTCGCCCTTGCACAATGCCGTCATCACAGTAGTCGTCCCGGCTCAAATGCCGGGGCGAAAACCCCTCACCCCATCCTTTCCGGCCTGATCTTCGGGGCAAGTTGCACGCCGCGACGGGCGCGGCGATGGCGTAGTTCTTCGCGCTTTCCGGGGCTCAGGGTAATGGTCGCGGGTTTGTTGCCGCGCCCGATGCCCTCGATGACGAGCGGCGCATCGTCAGCGGGGACGGCAACGGCGGCGAGGCGCTCATCGTCGTCGAGCGCCATGAGGATCACGCCGCGCCCGCCGGCCTGGACTTTCATCTCGGCCTGCGGAAAGACCAGCATCCGCCCCGCGCTCGATGCGGCGGCGATCCATTGTCCATGTACCCGCGCCGGGGCGAGCACGGTTTCCGCGCTTTCGAGCGTCATGAACGCCTTGCCGGCGCGCTGGCGACCGGTGGCGTCGTCGAGCTTGCAGATGAAGCCGTAGCCGCCGCTGTTGGCGAACAGCCACAGGGATTCGGGGTCGGCGGCCACGACCTGCGCGAGCTTGCCGCCGTCCTGGAAGTCGATCAGGGTCGAGACGGGCACGCCGTCGCCACGGCCGCCGGGCAGTTCGGAGACTTTGATCGTGTAGGCGCGGCCATGGGTGTCGACAATGAGCAGCGGCCAGATGCTGCGCGTCTCGATCGCCGCGAAAGCGAAATCGCCGACTTTGTAGGCAATGGAGGCGGGGTCGATGCCATGGCCCTGGCGGGAACGTACCCAGCCGTTTTTCGAGACGATGACCGTGACCGGTTCGTCGGGCACGCTGATTTCGGCGGGCGCGACCGGCGCAACGGTTTCGATCAGGGTGCGGCGCGCATCGCCGTATTTTTTCGCGTCGGCGTCGATTTCCTTGAGAATCAGGCGGGTCTGCGCGGCGCGATCATCGAGCAGGCGGCGCAGGCTGTCGCGTTCCGCGCGCAGTTCAGCCAGTTCTTTTTCGATCCTGAAACCTTCGAGCCGGGCAAGCTGGCGCAGGCGGATTTCGAGGATGTCCTCGGCCTGTATTTCGCTCAGGCCGAAGGCGGCGATCAGCGCCGGCTTGGGTTCGTCGGATTCGCGGATGACGCGGATGACTTCCTCGATGCGGAGAAAGGCGATCATCCGTCCGTCGAGGATGTGGATGCGGCGCTCGACTTCGTCGAGCCGGAAGCGGCTGCGCCGCTGCACGGTGTGATAGCGGAAGTCGACCCATTCGGCGAGGATTTGCAGCAGACCTTTCTGCTGTGGCCGTCCGTCGCGCCCGATCATGGTGCAATTGACCGAAACGGAGGTCTCCAGATGGGTGTGGGCAAGCAGCACGGCCATGAATTCGTCGCGCCCCTGCCGGCTGGAACGCGGCTCCAGCACGATGCGCACCGGCGCTTTGTCGCTCGACTCGTCGCGCACGGTGTCGAGCACGCCCAGCACGAGTTGTTTGAGGGCTTTTTGCTCCTGCCCGACTTCTTTCTTGCCCGCGCGCGGTTGCGGATTGGTGATGGCTTCGATTTCAGCCAGCACTTGCGCGGTCGAGACGCCATGCGGCAACTCGTCGATGATGACGCGCCATTGCCCGCGCGCCAGCTCCTCGATGTGCCAGCGCGCCCGCAGGCGCAAGCTGCCGCGTCCGCTCGTGTAGGCGTCGCGGATCACCGACGGCGGCGAGATCAGTTGTCCGCCGCCGGGGAAGTCCGGGCCGGGCAGCAGGGACAGGATGTCGTCGAGCGTGGCGTCGGGGTGGCGGATCAGATGGCTGGCCGCGGCGGCGACTTCGATGAGATTGTGCGGCGGGATTTCCGTCGCCATGCCCACGGCGATGCCGGAGGCGCCATTGAGCAGCACGAAAGGCAGCCGCGCCGGCAGCAGGGACGGTTCCTTGAAAGCCCCGTCGTAGTTGGGGATGAAATCCACCGTGCCACGGTCGATTTCGGCAAGCAGTAGTTCCGCGATCGGGGTGAGGCGGCATTCGGTGTAACGCATCGCCGCTGCCGAGTCGCCGTCGCGCGAGCCGAAGTTGCCCTGGCCATCGACGAGCGGGTAACGGAGCGAGAAGTCCTGCGCTACCCGCACCATGGCGTCGTAGACGCTGCTGTCGCCGTGTGGGTGGTATTTGCCGATTACATCACCCACCACGCGCGCCGATTTCACATGCCGGGCCGCCATCGTGAGGCGCATTTCGTTCATCGCGTAAAGGATGCGGCGCTGCACGGGTTTGAGCCCGTCTTCCACCTGGGGCAAGGCGCGGGCGCGCACCACGCTCATGGCGTAGGAAAGATAGGCGCGCTCGGCGTACTGGTCGAGGGGCAGGGTGTCGGAAGGGGGGAGGGCGGGGGGGCGGGAGAGGAGGTCGTTGTCGTTCATGGGCCTGGCGCGGGGAAACCGGGTTTGCAAGGGCGCGATCTTACCCCAGTGTGGGCCGCGGCCGGCGTGGGGGCGAACGGTGTTTGCCCGGATGAATGGCTGTACCGTCCGCAGTAGACCGGATGCCGGTTTTCGTCTCGCGCGGGCTTTCGGATGGCATGAGACCGCCTGGTTTGTCGCGCCCTGGGCTGGAAATGCGCGGGCGGAATCGTCCGATACTTGCCAAAATCCCGAGGCCACGCTGCGCGCCGCCGCGGAGTGAATGGCGGGAGGCTCAGGCGCGAATATCGACCGCCTGCCCGGCCGTGGGGATCAGGCTGCGCGTGATGGCCTGCCCGAAGGCGGCGGCGCGTTCGGGGTTTTCACCGCCGCGCGCCGGGGAAGAGGGGCCCGCCGCGTCGTTGCGTTTGCCGTTTTCCGGCGGCGCGTCCGCCTTGCTTTCCGCCATGTTGGCGCGGGCGATTTCGGCGCGCGCTTCGGCGGCCATCTGCGCCGCCGCGGCGGCAACGGCGCGATCCTGTGCCGAAGGGTCGGCGGGCGCGAGCGCGGCGGCGCGGATTCGATCGGCGCGGATAAGGGTCTCTTCCGGGGTGCGGCCCTTCGAGGTGTCGATGCCGACTTCGCCCGCCACCGCGTAACGCTGGCCGTCCGGGCCGGTTTCGTAGCTGTAGCTCGCGCCCGAGGTGACGAGGCTGCCGCCGGCGGCCATGTGCGCGGCTTCGTGGGCGCGCACGGCACGGTCGGTGGCTTTCATTTCTTCGATTCGGCGCTGGTCGGCGGCACTCAAACCGTCGGCGCGCTCATTGCCCCGGCGCGCGCCGACGGGACGCTCTCCCGTCGCGGCGGCGTCCCGTTCCGCGTTCCCGCCGGATGCGTCGGCGCGCCAGGCGCTCGTGTAGGCCGAGGCCGACTGGATTGCACCGACGATGGGGGGCGAAAGAGCGGAAATCATTTTTTGCGGGTGGTGCGCGAAGCCGATGACGGGGGACGGGCTGGCGCTTGAAGTCTAGATTGCCCTGGTATGCGGGGGAACCTGCTTCAGCGCCGGGGCGCGGTCTATTTCTCGGGCGCGGGCGGGAAAGACGCGCCGGGGGCGCGGGGCGCGGCATTCCGGTCGCCGGGGCGCGCCGGCAGGTGGGATTGCATCCAGGCGGCGGCGATGTCCGCGCCGACGGCGAGCAGGGCGGCGGACATTTGTTCGGGTTCGGCGCCGGCGGTCGTCCGCCAGTCGCGCGTGGCCGCGATCAGGTCGAAAACCTGCCGGAGGGTGGGGAGGCGCGGATCGTCCTGGCCGACGATGAAACAGGTGGGCGTTCGCAGGGCGCGCAGGGGCGCGCCGCCAGCCAGGTCGGGGCGGCCCGCGAACAGGCCCAGGGCGGCGATGCGATCGGGGCGCTGTGCGGCGACGCGAATGGCGGCGGCGGCGGCGGTATCGGCGGCGAATATTCCCAGCGGCAACATCGCCAGATCTGGCTGGTGATGTATCCATTCCAGCGCGGCGAGCGCGCGTTCGCCGAGGGCGGCGATGTTGTAGCGGGCGTCGGGGTCGCGCCATTGCGTGGCGGACAGCAAATCGAGCATCAGGGTGGCGTGGCCGGTTTGCTGGAAGGCTTCAGCCAGGGGAGGTTCGAGATCGCGGTCCGCCGGGTCGGCAAAGGTCTGCCATATCAGGCACAGGCCGCGCGCGTCGGGCGCGTGGGCCAGCCGGGCAGGCAGCCATGTGTCGCGGGCGGGAAGGCTGAGTTCGGAATGGCGCAGTTTCACGGCACGCGGGAAGAGGGGATGAGTTCTCGGAAACCGGAAAACCGGCATGGCGGCAGCCGCGGCGATTATAGGCTTTCGGCGGCGCGGGCGAAGCAATGGCGCGCGGGCGGGGAGCGGGCGCGCCGCGCCAAAGGGCGGTTTCGCGTTTCGTTCGCCCATTCCGCGCCGCTTCCGTAGAATTGCGCCCCATGCAGAACTTCGCGCCCCGTCATGTCGCCCTCGTGCCCGCCGCCGGCGGCGGCGTCCGCATGGGCGCCGCGCTGCCCAAGCAGTATTTGCCGCTGCTGGGCAAGCCGCTCATCCATCACGCGCTGGCTGCCATGTGCGGGGTGGCTGGCATCGAGCGGGTGTTCGTCGTGCTTTCGGTCGATGACACCGAATGGGCGCGCCACGACTGGCTCGATCTCGGCCCGAAGCTGACGCCGCTTTTCTGCGGCGGCGCGACGCGGGCCGATTCGGTGCTCGCCGGTTTGCGCGCCATCGCCGGGGAGGTGGCCGCCACCGACTGGATATTGGTGCACGATGCGGCGCGACCGTGCCTGGCTTACTGGCATGTCGAAAAACTGATGCGCGAACTGGCGCACGACGATGTCGGCGGTCTGCTGGCGGTGCCGGTGGCCGATACGCTCAAGCGCGCCGACGAACACGCGCGCGTCGCCGCCACCGTGGCGCGCGAGCGCCTGTGGCGGGCACAGACGCCGCAAATGTTCCGTTACGTGATGCTGCGCCGCGCCCTGGAGAACGCGCACGGCCTCACCGACGAAGCCGGCGCGATCGAAGCCGCCGGGCTGCGGCCCCGGCTGGTCGAGGGCGATGCCGCCAATCTCAAGGTAACCTGGCCGTTCGATCTGTGCCTTGCCGAATGGATTCTGCGCCATCGCGGGGAAGGCGGCGGGCAACCGGGAGGCAAACCGTGAAAACCGCTTTTCGCGTCGGGCAGGGGTTCGATGTCCATGCCCTGGTCGAGGGACGCCCGCTGATTCTCGGCGGCGTCGAGATTGCGTTCGAGCGCGGCCTGCTCGGACATTCCGATGCCGACGTGTTGTTGCACGCGCTCACCGACGCGCTGCTCGGGGCGGCCGGACTCGGCGACATCGGGCGGCTGTTCCCCGATACCGATCCGCGCCACGCCGGCGCCGACAGCCGCGTGTTGCTGCGCGCGGCCTTTGCCGGCGTGCGGGCGGCGGGATGGGAAGTGGGCAATGTCGATGCCACGATCATCTGCCAGGCGCCGAAAATCCTGCCGCACGCGGCGCGGATGGCCGCCAACATCGCCGCCGATCTCGACATCGACGCCAGCGATGTGAACATCAAGGGCAAGACTACCGAGAAACTTGGCTTCACCGGGCGCGGCGAGGGTATCGCCGCCCAGGTGGCGGTGCTGCTGGTTCGGGGCGCGCGCG
>JAIRNL010000262.1 GCA_031258035.1 Azoarcus sp.
TTGCCGCTGCGGGTCTTCACCTTCACGTCCAGTATCCCTTCCTTGTCCTCGAAGGCATCGGCGGGCAGGCGCGGGTCGACGATCTCCACTTCTTCGTAGTCCCCGGCAGGCAGGTCGAGGACGGATTGCAGGAACCAGGTGATGAGGGTGGTGTCGTTCGCGTCGCCGAAGAGGAGCTTGAAGACGAGGTCGTTGCGCGGGGAGAGGAAGGGCTTGTCCATGGCGGCGGCGGTATGGAAACGGGATGGGGGATTATAGTCCGCTTTTGCGGGTTTATCCGGGATGAATGCTTGGGGCTGGGTTCCATGCCCGTCGTCGAAAGCGGGCCTCCCCCTTTCGCCGCGTGGATTGCCACGATCGCTCCGCACCTCGCTTTTGACGGTTTACCAGCGCTTCCTGAAGTCGCCGCGACGAGATACTGAAGTCGCGGCGACGAGATACGTGAGATTTTCTGACGAGATACGTGAGATTTTCTGACGAGATACGTGAGATTTTCTGACGAGATACGTGAGATTTTCCAGCGCCTCGCCGCGCGCCGGGAAGCCCGCCGGGGCCGGGCAGGATTCGCCATGTTCGCGTCCGCGCGCCATTTCGACTAATCTTGCTCCTTTGTCGGCGACATCGGCAGGGAACGGACTTTGCCGGAAGCGCGTCCCGGCGCGGGGCGGCAGGGAGGACGGAAACGCGATGACGGGCGAGGCGACGGAAACGGACGGCGGCGCCCGCGAACGCCTGGAAGCGGTGCTCAACGGGCTGGATGCCGCCGTCTATGCGGCGGATGCGCGCGATGGCGAAATCCTGTTCGCCAACCGCGCTTTCCAGGCCCTGCACGGGGCCGATACCGTGGGCTGGGTTTTGCGCGACCTGGTCGTGCCCTTGCCGGAACGCGGCGATTACCGGGTCGATCCGCGCGGACTCGGCGTCGCCGATGTGCCTTGCGAATTGTTCGACGGCGAATTGCCGCAGCCACGCACCGGGCGCTGGTACCACGTGCGCGAGCAGGCAATGCGCTGGGTGGATGGGCGCGTGGTCCGGCTGGGCATCGCCACCGATATCACCGACCGCAAGGAAACCGCCGAGATCGCCCGCCGGCAGGAGGAACGCATCTCCCGTACCGCGCGGCTGATCACCATGGGCGAAATGGCTTCGATGCTGGCTCATGAGATCAACCAGCCCTTGTCGGCAATCGCCAATTATTGCAATGGCTGCGCCGCGCGCATGCAGGCGGGGGCCGAGGCGCGGGATTTGTTGCCCGCGATGCGGAAAGCGGCGGCCCAGGCCGAGCGCGCCGGCAGGATCATCCGCCGCATCCGGGAATTCGTGAAAAAACGCGAGCCGCGCCGCGGCGCGGTCTCCGTCGCCGCCATCCTCGACGATGCGCTCGCTTTCGTCGACATCGACGCCAGCCGCCGGGGCATACGGCTGGTGGTCGATGTCGCGCCCGGGCTGCCGGCGGTGCGCGCCGATCGCATCATGATCGAACAGGTCGTCCTCAATCTGGTGCGCAACGGTTTCGACGCGATGCGGGATGCTGCCGGCGACGAGCGCGTGCTCACCGTGCGGGCGCGCGCCCGTGGCGGGCATCTGGTCGAGATCGCGGTAATCGACCGCGGCCACGGCATCGACGAGGAAGACCGCGAGCGCCTGTTCCAGCCTTTTTTCACCACCAGGGAGGATGGCATGGGCATGGGGCTTTCCATTTGCCGCTCGATCATCGAATTCCACGACGGGCGCCTTGCCGTCGAGCCCAACCCGGAAGGCGGTACCATATTCACCTTTACTCTGCCCGTGGAGGAAGTGGCCCGTGAATGAGGCGCGAACCGAGCAACAGGTTTTCGTCGTCGACGACGACGAGGCGCAGCGCGATTCCCTGGTCTGGCTGCTGGAGTCGCACGGACACAGGGTCGGGGCCTTTCCCCATGCCGAAGGTTTTCTCGCGGCGTGGAACGAGAACCTGGCCGGCTGCCTCGTGCTCGATGTGCGCATGCCGGGGATGAGCGGCCTGGAATTGTTCGAGGAACTCGGTCGGCGGCATTCGGCGCTGCCGGTCATTTTCATCACCGGCCATGGCGATGTGCCGATGGCGGTGGCGGCGATCAAGAAAGGGGCGGCGGATTTCATCGAGAAGCCTTTCGTCGCCGAGGAGATGCTGGTTCTCATCGACAATTGCCTCGCGCGCGAGCGCGAGGCGCGCGAGCGCCGCCGCGGCGGGGCCGATACCGCGCGACGGCTGGCCCAGCTCACCACGCGCGAGCGTGAAGTCCTCGATCTCATCGTCGCCGGCAAGCTCAACAAGCAGATCGCCGACGTGCTCGGCATCAGCATCAAGACGGTGGAAGTCCACCGCGCGCGGGTCATGGAAAAGATGGAGGCGTCCTCGCTCGCCTGCCTGATCCGGCGGATCGTGTCCGCGGAAGCGGATGGGACGGGGCGTTGATGGAAAACGTCAATCTGTTTTTCCTCGGCGCGGGCCTGCTGCTTTTCATCAGCGTGCTGGCCAGTACCCTGTCGGCGCGGCTGGGGATGCCCCTGCTGCTGCTGTTCCTGATCGTGGGGATGCTCGCCGGGGAAGACGGGCCGGGCGGGGTCAGGTTCGGCGATTTCGATACCGCCTACCGGTTCAGCAGCCTGGCGCTGGCGATCATCCTGCTCGACGGCGGGCTGCGCACGCGCATGTCCAGCCTGCGGGTGGCTTTGTGGCCGGCGACCGTGCTGGCGACCTGGGGCGTGATCGGCACGACCCTGGTGCTGGGGGTGATCGTCACCTGGCTGTTCGGGGTGGATTGGCGCCTGGGCATGTTGCTTGCGGCCATCGTCGGTTCGACCGACGCGGCGGCGGTGTTTTCCTTGTTGCGCAACGGTGGGGTGCGGCTCAACGAGCGGGTGCAATCGACGCTCGAAGTCGAATCCGGCGCCAACGATCCCATGGCCATCCTGCTGGTGACCGTGCTGGTCGATATGCTGGTCAACCCCGGACAGGCGGGGCCCCTGGCTTTCGTGCGCATGCTGGCTTCGCAGATGGTGCTCGGCGGCGGGCTCGGCGTCCTCGGCGGCATCGTGCTGGCGCGCCTGCTCCTGCGCCTGCATCTGGCTGAAGGGCTGTACGCGCTCCTCATCGTCTCCGGTGGCCTGATGATTTTCGCCGCCGCCAATCTCCTGGGGGGCAGCGGCTTTCTCGCGGTCTATTTCGCCGGGGTGATCGTCGGCAACCGGCGCTGCCACGCCACCGAACATGTCCTGCGGGTCATGGACGGCCTGGCCTGGCTCGCGCAAGCCTGCATGTTCCTCGTGCTCGGCTTGCTGGTGAAGCCCGTGCAGCTGCTCGACCGCGCCCCCGAGGCGGTCGCCATGGCGGTGCTCCTGATGCTGGTCGCCCGTCCGCTGGCGGTGGTGGCGGGGCTGTGGCCCTTCCGTTTTCCGCGGCGCGAGGTCGCTTATATATCGTGGGTGGGGCTGCGCGGCGCCGTGCCCATCGTGCTGGCGATCGTCCCGGTGGTGAGCGGGGTGCCGGAGTCGATCCTGTTGTTCAACATCACTTTCGTGGTCGTGCTGCTTTCGCTGATCGTGCAGGGGGCGACCGTGCCGCTGGCCGCGAACTGGCTGAAGGTTTCGGTGCCGCCCCGCGACGAGCCGGTCGACCGGCGCGAGATCTGGGTCGACGACCGCGCCACGCTCGATCTGGTCGAATTTCGCGTCGAGGGCGGCTCGGCGGCCGAAAAACGCCACCCCGACGATGTGGCCGCCGAATGTGGCGGCCTGTCGGTGCGTTGCGTGTCGCTGGTGCGCGACGGCGAGGTGCGCCCCTTGCGCATCGACACCCGGCTGGTCTCGGGCGACCTGGTATGGTTCGTCGCCGGCGAGGAACACGCCGAGCAGCTGGCCAGGCTTTTCGCGTGCGGCGGCACGGATACCGAACTGAGCGCCCATGCCGGTTTCTTCGGCGAATTCACTGTCGATCCGTCCTGCGCCGCCGGCGAGCTGGCGGCGGCCTACGGCTTCGATCTCGCGGCGGAGGAAAGGCCGTTGACGCTGGGCGAGCTGCTGCGCAAGCGCATCGGTCGCCGTGTCGTGGTCGGCGACCGCGTCGGCATCGGCGGGTTCGAGCTGACCGTGCGCGAGGTCGACAGCGAGGGCATGGTGACGGGGGTCGGGCTGAAGTGCCCGGATCGCTTCGTGATTACCTGATTGCCTGACGGACGCCGGCTGCTAGAATCTGCCATTTTTCAGGAGCATCCGATGAGTGCACACGCGATCGACGGCAAGACCCTGGCTGAAGGACTGCGCGCTTCTTTCAAGGCGCGCGTGGCGGCGCTGGCCGCGCGAGGCAGGCGTCCGGGCCTTGCGGTCATCCTGGTGGGCGAAGACCCGGCTTCCCAGGTCTACGTGCGCAACAAGGTCGCCGCCTGCGAGGCCGTGGGACTTTTTTCCGAAAAGATCGTCTATCCGGCGGACGTGGAACCGGCCACGGTGCTGGCTCGGATCGCCGATCTGAATGCCGACCCGAAAATCCACGGCATCCTCGTGCAGCTGCCGCTGCCGCGCCATTTCGACGAAAAAGCCGTGCTCGAAGCCATCGCGCCGGAAAAGGACGTCGACGGCTTCCATGCCGAAAACGTCGGCGCGCTGGCCCAGGGCAATCCCCGTTTCATTCCCTGCACGCCTTATGGCGTGATGAAGATGCTCGAGGCCAACGGCGTCGATCCCGCCGGCAAGGAGGCCGTCGTCATTGGCCGTTCCAACATCGTCGGCAAGCCGATGGCGCTCCTGCTCATCAACGCGGGCGCGACGGTGACGGTGTGCCATTCGAGGACGCGCGAGCTGGCCGCGCACACCCGCCGCGCCGACATACTCGTCGCCGCCGTGGGCAAGCCGCGCTTCGTGACCGCCGGGATGGTCAAGCCCGGCGCGGTGGTGATCGATGTCGGCATCAACCGCCTGCCGCCAGAAGAAGGCGGCAAGCTCTGCGGCGACGTGGATTTCGCGGGCGTGCGGGAAGTGGCTTCCCTGATCACCCCGGTGCCCGGCGGCGTCGGGCCGATGACCATCACCATGCTGCTGGCCAATACTGTCGAGGCGGCGGAGCGGGAGGCCGGGCGGTGACTGCCGCCACGGCGGCGGCGGCGCTCGTCGGCGTCGTCATGGGCTCCGATTCCGACTGGCCGACGATGCAGGCCGCCGCCAACGTCCTCGAGGATTTCGGCGTGCCTTTCGAGGCGCGGGTCGTCTCCGCCCACCGCACGCCCGATCTCCTGTTCGAGTATGCCGAAGCCGCGAAAGCGCGCGGCCTGAAAGCCATCATCGCCGGCGCGGGCGGGGCGGCGCACCTTCCCGGCATGCTGGCCGCCAAGACCGTCGTGCCGGTGCTGGGCGTGCCGGTGCGCTCGAAGGCGCTCTCCGGCGTCGATTCGCTCCATTCCATCGTGCAGATGCCAAGGGGCGTGCCGGTCGCCACTTTCGCCATCGGCGAGGCGGGCGCGGCCAACGCGGCCCTGTTCGCCATCGCCATGCTGGCGAACGAGGACGAGGCGCTTTTCGCCAGATTGCGGGATTTCCGCGCCAGACAGACGGAAAAAGTGCTGGCCGTGAAATTGCCGGAACACTGACGGAACCCGGGAACATGATCCTCCCTCCCGCCACGCTCGCCATGCTGGGCGGCGGCCAGTTGGGCCGCTTTTTCGTTTCCGCCGCGCACGAGATGGGCTACCGGGCGTGGGTGCTCGATCCGGATGCGGACAGTCCCGCCGGGCGCATCGCCGACCGCCACCTGCGCGCCGCCTACGACGATGCCGCCGCGCTCGACGAGATTGCCGGCCATTGCGCGGCGGTGACGACCGAATTCGAGAACGTGCCCGCCGCCACGCTCGCGTATCTGGCTGAGCGGATGCCGGTGCGCCCTTCCGCGCGGGCGGTGGCGATCTGCCAGGACCGCATCGCCGAAAGGCGCTTCCTGCGCGAAAACGGCTTTCCGCATGGCGATTTCGCCGTCATCCAGGACGAAGCCGATATTGCCGCCGCCCACGCCGGACTTTTCCCCGGCATCCTGAAAGTCGCCCGCTTCGGCTACGACGGCAAGGGACAGGCGGTGGCGGAGAGCCGCGAGGCGGCGCTGGCCGCGTTCCGCTCGTCCAGGGGCGAACCGGCCGTGCTGGAAAAAAGGCTCGATCTCGATTTCGAGCTTTCCGTCGTGCTCGCGCGCGATGAAGCGGGGCACGCGCGCTGCTTTCCCGTCGCGGAAAACCGGCACGCGCGCGGCATCCTCGACGTTTCCATCGTCCCGGCGCGCGCCGCGCCGCGCCTCGCCGACGAGGCGCGGGAAATCGCCGGGCGCATCGCCGCGGCGCTTGGCTACGTCGGCGTGCTGGCGGTGGAGTTTTTCGTCTGCCAGGATCGGATCTTCGTCAACGAAATGGCGCCGCGCCCGCACAACAGCGGCCACTACACGCTGGACGCCTGCATCGTCAGTCAGTACGAACAGCAGGTGCGCGCGCTGTGCGGCCTGCCTCTGGGCGCGACGCGGGCGCATTCGGCCTCGGTGATGGTCAATCTGCTGGGCGATCTCTGGTTCGGGGCCGATGCGGCGAACGCCGTCGAGCCCGCCTGGGAAAAGCTCCACGCCATTGCCGGCCTGAAGCTGCACCTCTACGGCAAACGCGCGGCGCGGCGCGGTCGCAAGATGGGGCACTTCACCGTCGTCGGCGACGAACCGGAAGGGGCGCTGGCCGCGGCGCTGGCGGCGCGGCGGCTGATCGGCGTCGGCAATGACTGACGCGCGGGGGGCGGGCCCGGTTTTGCCGCCGGATCATTTGCGGCAGGCGGTGGAGCGCCTGCTGGCTGGCCAGCTCGTCGCGCTGCCGACCGAAACCGTCTACGGTCTCGGCGCGGATGCCGCCAACCCTGAAGCCGTGGCCAGAATCTATGCCGCCAAGGGCCGTCCCGCCGATCATCCGCTGATCGTGCATCTGGCTGCCGCCGCTCATCTCGCGCAATGGGCGGCGCACGTGCCGCCGGCGGCGCGCGCGCTGGCTGCCGCATTCTGGCCAGGGCCGCTTACGCTGATCCTGAAAAAGCAGGACTGGGTGCCGCTGGCTGTCACCGGCGGACAGGACACGGTGGGGCTGCGCGTGCCCGGCCATCCGCTCGCGCTGGCGCTGCTTGCCGCGTTCGCGGCGGCGCGCGCGCCCGCGCCGGCCGGGGTCGCCGCGCCGTCCGCCAACCGCTTCGGGCGCGTCAGCCCCACGACCGCGGCGCATGTGCGCGAGGAGATGGGCGAGAAAGTCGCCCTGATTCTCGACGGCGGCCCGTGCGAGGTCGGCATCGAGTCCACCATTGTCGATTTTTCGCGCGCCACGCCGGAAATCCTGCGTCCCGGCGCGATCACCGCCGAGGACATCGTCCGTGTCGCCGGCATTTCGCCGCGCGCGCGCGGCGGGCCGGCGGGCGGCGAAACCCTCACAGCCGAGGCCGCGCCGCGCGTCCCCGGCTCGCTCGCCGCCCACTATGCGCCGCGCACGCCGTTGCGGCTCGCGGACACCGCCGATCTCGCCGCGACGCTGGCCCGCCTTGCCCGCGCGGGCCAGCGGGTCGCGGTGCTCGCATACAGCGCCCTCCCCCATGATGCCGGCCGGCCTTTCGGCTGGCTCGCCGCCGCCCCCGAACCCGCCGGCTATGCCCGCCAGCTCTATGCCAGCCTGCGCGCGCTCGATGCGCTCGGGGCCGATCTCCTCCTCGTCGAAAACCCGCCCGCGCTGCCCGCATGGCGCGCCATCGCCGACCGGCTTCGCCGCGCCGCCGCGGGGGCCGTTCCGGATGGGCCTGCTACTTCAGGGGCGGAAGAGGAAGATCATCCGGCGCATCCCCGGTCTCGGAAAGAATTTCCAGCGTAAGCGGGTGTAGCACCAGTTCGACCTTGCGCCCCGCCGCGTCATACGCCTCGGCTTCCCAGCAGGCATCATCGAGTTCGATGTCGTTTATCCGCGTGTAGCCCAGGTCTTGCAGGCGCGTGGCCACATCCCTTGCACTGGCTGTGCCCGCCGCGCCCGCTTCGATGACCCGGTTGTCGGCTTCGATCAGTACTTCGACGCGGACACCGTTGCCGGTGGTGGCTTCCGCCGCCCATAAGCCGTGGCGCGGTTCCAGGTCGTGGATGGCGGTATAGCCCTTTGCCCGCAGAACATCGTGGGCTTCCTGGAAGGACGCCGCCGCCACCGCGCGCGGCGGCAGCATCCCCGCCAGCCCGGCAATGACGAGGACGGTTCTCATGGCGTGATGACGATCGGACATTTTGTTTCCCTTGTCGTTAGAGGGTGTTTTCAACATACCAAAATTGGCGATCAGGCATTCCCAGGCAGGGCAGGCACAGGGGCCTGCCCCTACATTGTGTCCCGCGCGGCGGCCTGTTCGCTGGGCACGTCCGTCTTGTAGGGGCAGGCCCCCGTGCCTGCCCTGCGCATTTCGCCAATTACGGGTGTTTTGAAAACACCCTCTTAGAAAACGCTGCCGGAAAACCGGCGGGGAAGAGTTTCCGCCGATCGGCATAAACGGCGTCTGAATGTGTCGTTCATAAAACGTTCAGACGGTGTTTGAGACCATGGCGGCCATGAACCGACCGGGCATGGCGGAGAGTGAAAAAAGCAACGTCTCGGGACTGGCTCACGTCCCCCGGCGCGGCACGCGCCTTACCGTCGCCAATCGCCCGGCGACGGTCACGGAACTGACATGTGTTGTTCATAAACCATTCAGACGATGTTTGAGACCATGGCGGCCATGAACACTCCCGAATGCTTCTTCCGCCTTGCCGACATGGACGCGCCAATGGCAAGGCCGTCGAAATACTGGCTGTTTCTCTCGTTTCTCTTTATTGGGCTGGGACTGTGCGCGCTGGCCTGGTACACCCGCCTGCCTGTGCTCCTCTGGTACTGGCCGGGCATGGCGGAGAGTCAAAACAGCCTCGGCCTGCCGTCCTACCGGGTGGCCATCGAGGCGCAACCGCTCGCGGGCCTGAAAAGCAACGTCTCGGGACTGGCTTACGTCCCCCGGCGCGGCACGCTCTTTACCGTCACCAATAGCCCGCCGACGGTCGCGGAACTGACGACGGACGGACGGTTGCTCAGGGTGATCCCGATCGCCGGCGCCCGGGATCTCGAAGGCATCGCGCATCTGGGAGGCGAATTCTTCGCGCTTGCCGACGAACACGGACACAGGATCTACCGCGTCCGGATTACGAACCAGACCAGGCGCATCGACGTGAGCGAGGCGCCCTCGCTCGGTCTGGACATCTGGCCCGACGAGAATCGCGGTTTCGAGGCGCTCGCCTGGGATGAAAAGCGGCAACGCCTGTTCGTCGGCAAGGAAAAAAGGCCATTGGCCATTTTTGAAATCGACGGCCTGTCGGACTGGCACGGCAAGATGAACCTGCGAATCAGCCAGTGGCGGGCAAAGCGACCGCCCGCGCGCTTCATGCGCGACCAGTCGTCCCTGGATCTGGTCGCCACGACGGGAAACCTCCTGGTATTGAGCGACGAATCCGGCCTGCTGGCTGAATACGGACAGGATGGCGAATTGTTCGGGCTGATGGTCCTGTGGCCCGGATGGCATGGACTGAAGCGCGCCGTGCCGCAGGGCGAAGGCGTGGCGACCGACGAAAGCGGCAACATCTACATCGTCTCCGAACCCAATCTGTTTTACCGCTTCGAGCGCCAGGCCAGCCCGTGCGCCGATACGACAGGCGCTTGCCGGTAGCGCGCGTTCAGTCGACCACCTCTATTTCGAGGGGCACCGGGAATTCCAGCCGCGCCCGCAGTGCGCGCGTGACTTCGATCCGTCCGTCCGCCGAGACCCGCAACGCATGCTCGATGGCGAAATGGCGCGTCTGTTCAAGCCAATCGTCGCCCGCCAGGTAGGCTGGCTTGCTCGCCGCATCCGACAGGGTGCCGGCATTCGGGCGCGGACTCGCCAGCACGGTCAGCGCCTGGGTGGCGCGCGCGGGTTCGCCGGTGCGCGGATCAAGCAAGTGCGCGTAGCGCGCGCCATCGAGTTCAAAGTATCGCTGGTAGTCGCCGGAAGTGCCCACCGCTTCGCCGTCGTAGAGCGGCATCGTCGCCAGCGGCATGGGCTGGCGCGGGTGCTGGATGCCGATCAGCCAGGGCTGCCCGCCCTTGCTGCCCAGAGCGAGGATGTTGCCGCCGATGTTGATGAGCGCGTCATGGATGCCCCGCCCGCGCAAAATGGCGGCGGCACGGTCGAGCGCGTAACCCTTGGCGTAGCCGCCGAGGTCGATCTTCACCGCCGGGTTCTGGCTGGAGACGCGCTGGCCGTCGATGACGAGATCGCTCATGCGCGGGCGCGCGGCCCGGAGCGCGGCCAGTTTTTCCGGGTCGGGCCTGGCTGGCTCGAAGGTATCGGTGTGAAAACCCCAGAGTTCGACCAGGGCGCCAATGGCGGGATCGAACAGACCGTCGCCGCGGGCGGCCATCTGCTGGGCGTCGCGCAGCATCGCAGCCAGTTCGGGCGAGACCTCGTGCGTCTGGCCGCGCGCGAGCGCCTCGTTGAGATCGGTGAGTTCCGACGGCTCCCAGGCGTGGCAGGCGCGGTGCAGGCGGTCGAATTCGCGCAGCACGGCGGAGATGGCGGCATCGGCGCGTTCGCGGTCGCCGCCGTGGATGGCGACATCCACCCGCGTGCCAAAGACATAGGACTCGCGGTGAAAAACCTGCTCCCGCGCGCATCCAGCCAGCAGCGCGCCGCAAATCAAGAGCAGGCAAAGCGCGCGCAAATGCGCCAACGGTCCCGGCGCGCCCGTCAGGCGCACAGGCGCTCCAGCGCGCCGATCACCCGTCCCGCAACGTCGAACCCTTGTTGCGCGGCGATTTCGACCATGCAGGTCGGGCTGGTGACGTTGATCTCGGTGAGATGCCCGTCGATGATGTCGAGCCCGACGATCAGCAGGCCGCGCGCCCAGAGGATCGGGGCGAGAAAGCCGGCGATTTCCCATTCGCGCGCGGTCAGCGGCATGGCCACGCCTCGCCCGCCGGCGGCGAGGTTGCCGCGCGTCTCGCCTTCGCGCGGAATGCGCGCCAGTGCGTAGGGCACGACTTCGCCGCCAATGATGAGCACCCGCTTGTCGCCGTCGCGGATGCCCGGCAGGTAGCGTTGCGCCATGATCGTGCGCGCGCCGTTGTCGGTGAGGGTTTCGACGATCACGTTGCGGTTGGGGTCTTTGGCGGCGACGCGGAAAACCTGGCTGCCGCCCATGCCGTCGAGCGGTTTGAGCACGGTATCGCCGGTTTCGTCGATGAAGGCGTGCAGGCGGCCCGGCTCGCGCGCCACCAGCGTCGTGGCGATGAATTGCGGAAATTCGGTGATAGCCAGTTTTTCGGAATGGTCGCGCACCGCGCGCGGGGCGTTGAAGATGCGCGCCCCGACCGCAGCGGCGCGTTCGAGCAGCCATGTGGCGGCGATATATTCAAAATCGAACGGCGGATCCTGGCGCATCAGCACCGCGTCGAACGTGGCAAGCGAACGGGAATCCGGCTCGCCCGCCGTGTACCAGTCGTGATCGTCGGCATAGAGGGCAAGCGGCACGGCGCGCGCCGCGACCACGCCGTCGCGCCAGACGATGTCCTCGCGCCGGATCGCCCACGGCACATGGTCGCGCGCGGCGGCGGCGCGCATCATCGCCACGCTGGAGTCCTTGCAGGCTTTCAGCGTCGGCAGCGGATCGACGATGAAGGCAAAATCGAGCGATGTCATGGGCGGCGTCCCGGTCAAGCCAGGTGCGCATTCTCTGTCGCGGCGGCGGGATCGGTCTCTTCGATTTCGACCGCGGCGGCGAGCAGAGCCAGGCGCGCAACCACGCCATAGACATAGAAGCGGTTGGGCGCGGCATCCGGCCCCTGGCGGCAATCGGGGGTGCAACATGGCGTATCGAAAGCCAGCGGGCGAAACTCCATGCCCGGCGCATTGAGGTTCTCGTCGCTGCCACGCGCCGTATGGACGCGGTAGAAGCCGCCGACCACGTAGTGATCCATCATGTAGACCACCGGCTCCGCCGCCGCGCCGTCGAGGGTCTCGAAAGTGCGCACGCCTTCCTGGACGATGACTTCCTCGACCGCCAGCCCCTCTTTCACCACCGCCATCTTGTTGCGCTGGCGGCGGTTGAGGCCCACGACTTCGGAAGCGTCCTTGACCGTCATCACGCCCATGCCGTAGGTGCCGGCATCGGCCTTGACCACGACGAACGCTTCGTCGTCGATACCGTACTCGCGGTATTTGCGGCGGATGTCGGCAAGCAGCGCGTCGACCTGGGTCGCCAGACACTCTTCGCCGGCGCGTTCCTGGAAGTTGATCCCGCCACAGACGCGGAACATCGGGCCGAGGCGCCAGGGGTCGACACCGACGGTCTCCGAGAACGCCCGCAGCACCCGGTCGTACACCGCGGCATGGCGCGATTTGCGCCGCGCGTGCCAACCGGCGTGCAGCGGCGGGATCAGCCATTGTTCGTCCAGCCCTTCGAGAATCGCGGGCACGCCGCCGGAGAGATCGTTGTTGAGCAGGATGGCGCAGGGGTCGAAATCAGCCAGCCCCAGGCGGTTGCCGTGGCGCACCAGCGGCTCCAGCATGAGGCTCGTGCCGTCGGCGAGCATCAGCGTGGCCGGTTCGACGAGTTCGGGCAACAGGCTGCCGAGACGCACTTCCAGCCCGGTGAGGCGCAGGATGGTAGCCAGCCGCGCCACGTTTTGCAGGTAAAACTGGTTTCGGGTATGGTTTTCGGGTATCAGCAGCAGGCGGCTGGCGCTGGTGCACAGCCGCTCGACCGCCGCCTGGGCGGCCTGCACGCACAGCGGCAGAAAAACGGGGTTGAGGTTGTTGAAGCCGCCGGGAAAGAGGTTCATGTCGACGGGCGCGAATTTGTAGCCGGCATTGCGCAGATCGACGGAGCCGTAAAAGGGCGGCATGTGGTCACGCCATTGCTCGCGGAACCAGCGCTCGATCGTGGTGGCGCGGTCGAGAAACTGGCTTTCCATTTCAGGCAGGGGGCCGAAAAACGCGGCGGGGATGCGGAAATCCATGAGAGTCTTCTTGCCGGATGGCGGACGTTATCGCTTGAGGGAATAATCATATTACAACCGGCGCGAACCTTCCCCCCTTTCTCTCCCGTCCCGCCGAGGCCGAAGTCGGGGCGTTGGATATTACCCCATCGCAGAACGGCAACACAAACCTCCGCGCGCCGAGGACCAGGACACGCGCATCGCGGGCCGGCCTCTGCATATCGAGGGCCACTTTCCGAGACATGGGCGCAATAGCAAGTGTTGACGCGAATTCCGTGGCGCGCATATCATCCATCATATGGTTTTTCTCATAATGCTCTGGAGAGAACAATGTCAGGTTACAGTGCCCAAGGTGCGGCGGAATATGCCCTTCAACATGCAGCAGGCGTGTCGGTTGGCAGTTGTGCAAAGTATGTGCGTCTCGCCATTAAAAATGGCGGCGGGGCAAATATAGGGCAAACGTTGTCCGCCAAAAATTACGGCCCATTGTTGCTGCCCAATGGATTTTATGAAATTTCCGCAGCCGCGCCGCGTCAAGTGGGCGACATTGCGGTCATTCAGCCTTCGCCAAATACAAGCCAGCATGGGCATATGGCTATCTTTGTCGGGCACTACTGGGTAAGCGATTTTGTTCAAAATAATGGATATTACCCAAGCCAGACCTATCGAAACGACAGACCGCCCGTGAAGTTCTATCGGCGCACAAACTGATTGAGGGGCTTTCAAGATGCAATCGCGCCCTGTTGTGCTCTTCGCATTGCTGCTATCCTTGTATCTGCCTGCATTCGCGCGCGCTGACGATGCCGTGCAGGTAACGCGGCGCTTCTACGATTGGTACGTTGCTTACAAAGGCGATGCACTGAAAGACGCACAGATCGGGAATTATGTGCACAGTGAAATGCTCAAGAATCTGCGCGAACATCGGCGTCAGGTGGAGGCCAATGGCGGCGAGCCTGTGGGGTACGATGCGGATTTTTTCCTGCATGCGCAGGATGTGCCACTGAATACGAAAGTCGGGAAAAGCAGGTGGCGTGATGATTCGTGCAAAGGGTGTGCCGAGGCCGTTACGGTTTCATTGGTCTGGTCGGATGGTGCTTCGGAGCTGCTCGTTATTCTGGAAAACGATTACGAGCAAGGCAAGGTAGCAGAATTGCGAATTCGCAGAGTCCTTGTGTTGGACGACCGACCCGACGCTCAGGCATTTTCGCCGCGAAACGCCAGTTCGCGCAGCAGCGCGGCGGCGGCAAGGCCGTTGACCAGCCCGAAAAGCACTGCCGCCCCGCCCATGAGCGGCGCAAGGTAAAACACGCCATCGTGGGGCACCAGCCACAGGCGGGCGAGCGCGAGTTGGGCGCCGATGTGGGCGAACGCGGCAAGGATGCTGTGACTGACCGGCCCGAACCAGCGCCGCGGCAGCCGCGCCGCCCCAGCCAGCGCGAGCAGGCTCGCCAGCGCCCCGGCAAGGCTCAGGAAAAAGCCGGGGGCGAGAAACTGCCCCAGGAGCAGGCTGGCGGCAAATACCCGCAACAATGATACCCAGGCCGCGTCGCGCCACCCCCAGCGAGCCAGCACCGTCAGGGTGACGATGTTGGCAAGCCCCGGCTTGACGCCGGGCAGGGGCAGGGGAATGGCCGCTTCGGCCACGGTGAGCGCGATCGCCGCCGCCGCGTGGCGCGCGATGCGGCGGTCTTCGGCGGTGGGAACCAGTTCAATAACTGAGCGAGTCAAAATCCCCTCCCCGTCCGGTCAGCGTCAGACTCACTTCGTTGGGGGCGCAGATCGCCACCGCGCCGGCGCGGGTGAGCCAGCCCTGGCGCACGCAGTACTGGCGCGGGCCGGGGTCGGCGGCAACGCGGGCGCGACCGGGTTCGATTTCGATCACGGTCGCGCCGAGCGGCCCCGGCACCGCGATGCGCCGCGCGCGGGAAAGATCGGCTTCGGCAAAGATCCTGCCGCCAGCGCGCACGACGGCGGCATCGGGCGCGCCGCCGCGCCACAGGTCGAACCCGGCGAAAACGCACAGGGCGACACCCGCAACCAGGATGAGGCAATCGCCGGGAAGCAACGATTCGCGCCACGCGCCGGACGGACGCATCAGCCGTCCGTCGCGTAATCCTCCGACCGACGCTCCGCCGCGCGGTGGCGGACGAGAACGTTGGCGGCGGAGCGGAAAGCGTCTGCAAGACGCTCGACGATGTAGATCGAGCGGTGCTGCCCCCCCGTGCAGCCGATGGCGATGGTGAGATAGCTGCGGTTGTCGTGGATGAAGTTCGGCAACCAGGAGGCGACGAAGCGGCGGATGTCCCCGATCATGCGATCGACCTCGGGCAAGTGCGCGAAATAGGCGATCACTTCCGGATCGTGCCCGGTCAGCGGGCGCAGGCGCGGATCGTAGTAGGGATTGGGCAGGCATCTGACATCGAACACCATGTCGGCATCGAGCGGGATGCCGTATTTGAAGCCGAAGGACTGGAACATCAGGATCAACCCCTCGCCCGCCGCGGCCTCGACGAAATCCCGTACCCTGTTGCGCAGGATGTTGGGAGACATGTCGCTCGTATCAATGCGGTGGCCGAGCAGGGAGATGCCGTCGAGCATGTCCCGTTCGCGCCGGATCGCTTCTTCGAGCGAGGCGTCTTCTCCAGCCAGCGGGTGGCGGCGGCGCGTCTCGGAGAAGCGGGCGATCAGCGTATCGTCGCGCGCGTCGAGAAAGATGAAACGCAGCTCTTCGACGATTTCGCGCAGCGGCGTCATCTGGCGCGGCAGCGCCGCGACGCTCTCGCCGGAGCGCACATCGACCGAGACGGCGACGCGCCGATAGCCGGCGCCACGCAGGGACAGCACCAGTTGCGGCAGCAGCATGGCCGGGAGGTTGTCGACGACGTAATATCCGGCATCTTCGAGCACCTTGAGCGCGATGCTCTTGCCCGAGCCGGAAAGGCCGCTGATGAGGACGAGTTGCATGGCCGCGGAAAAGGGAAAGGGAAAGGGAACCCAACGGACTCACTATAGCGAGTCGCACCCGTCCGCGCCATGCGTTTCGCGCCTCATGCCGCCCGGTAGCCTTCCGGATTGCCCACCTGCCAAAGCCAGGCGTCGCGGCACATGGCCTCGATACCGTGCTCCGCCCGCCAACCCAGGAGCGTGGCAGCCAGCGTCGGATCGGCCCAGCACTCGGCGACATCGCCGGGGCGGCGGGCCACGATCCGGTATGGCACCGGACGCCCGGAGGCCGCCTCGAAGGCATGGATGACTTCCAGCACGCTGTAGCCGCGCCCCGCGCCGAGGTTGATCGCGCTCACCGCCGGCAGGCTCTCCAGCCTCGCCAGCGCCGCGAGATGCCCGGCGGCGAGGTCGGAGACGTGGATGTAATCGCGCACGCCGGTGCCGTCGGGGGTCGGGTAGTCGTTGCCGAATACCTGCAATTCGGGAAGCCTGCCCGCCGCCACCTGGCTCACATAGGGCATCAGGTTGTTGGGAATGTCGCGCGGGTCTTCGCCGATCTGGCCGCCCGGATCGGCTCCGACCGGATTGAAATAGCGCAGCAGCGTTATTTTCCAGTCGGGATCGGCGGCGGCCACGTCGCGCAGGATTTCTTCGCCCATCAGCTTGGTGCGGCCATAGGGGTTGGTCACCGCGAGCGGAAAATCCTCGCTGATCGGCACGCGGGCGGGATCGCCATAGACGGTCGCCGAAGAGCTGAACACCAGCCGTTTCACGCCGTGATGCGCCATCCGTTCGAGCAGGGTGAAGAGACCGCCGAGGTTGTTGCGGTAATAGACAAGCGGGATGCGCACCGATTCGCCGACCGCTTTCCTGGCTGCGAAATGGATGACGGCGTCGATCCCGTGCGCGGCGAAAAGGCTGTCCAGCGCCGCCGCGTCGGCGACATCCGCCTGGAGGACGGCGCGAAAGTTTCGCCCGGCGAGGCGTTCGACCCGTTCGAGCGCCACTGGCGAGGCGTTGGAATAGTCGTCGATCACCGCAACGTCGTAGCCGCCGCGCAGCAGCGCGAGACAGGTGTGCGAACCGATGTATCCCGCGCCGCCGGTGACCAGGATGGTTGCCATATGCCCTTGCTCCGTTCAAGACCTGGCACCGTAAAACAAAAAGCCGGGATGAGCGCCCGGCTTTTTGCACCTGCGAAGTCGTGTTTTTATGCCTCGGCCCCGGTCTCGCTTTCGGGCGCGGCGGGGAAAGCGCCCTCTTCCGGGCGATCCAGCAGTTCGACGAAAGCCAGCGGCGCATTGTCGCCGTCGCGGAAGCCGCACTTCAGGATGCGCAGGTAGCCGCCGTTGCGGTTGGCGTAGCGCGGGCCGAGTTCGTCGAAAATCTTGACCACGATCTCGCGGTCGCGCAGGCGGTTGAACGCCAGGCGGCGATTGGACAGGTTCGGCTTCTTGCCCAGGGTGATCAGGGGTTCGACCACGCGGCGCAATTCCTTCGCCTTCGGCAGGGTCGTCTTGATGACTTCGTGACGCAGCAGGGACGCCGCCATGTTACGGAACATGGCCTGACGGTGGCTGCTCGTCCGGTTCAGCTTGCGAAGACCGTTACGGTGACGCATTGTCAAATCCTCTCTTGTCCGGCAACGGTCAACCGAGCTTGTCCAGCCCGGCCGGCGGCCAGTTCTCCAGTTTCATTCCCAGCGTCAGCCCACGCGATGCCAACACTTCCTTGATTTCATTGAGCGACTTGCGCCCGAGATTCGGCGTCTTCAGCAACTCGGTCTCGGTGCGCTGGATCAGGTCGCCGATGTAGTAGATGTTCTCGGCCTTCAGACAGTTGGCCGAGCGCACCGTCAGTTCGAGATCATCGACCGGACGCAGCAGCACCGGATCGACCACGACATCGTTCTTGATCGGCACATCGACGCGGGTGTCCTGCAAATCGGCGAACACCGCGAGTTGATCCATCAGCACCCTGGCTGCGTAGCGGATCGCTTCTTCGGGATCGACCGCGCCATTGGTCTCGATGTCGATCACCAGACGGTCGAGGTCGGTGCGTTGTTCGACGCGCGCGCTCTCCACCTGGTAGCTGACACGGCGCACCGGACTGAACGAGGCGTCGAGCACGACGTGCCCGATCGACTTGCTCTCCGGGCCGGCCGGGCGGGCGTTGCCCGGCACGTAGCCCCGGCCTTCCTCGACCTTGATCTGCATGTCGAGCTTGCCGCCCGGAGCCAGATGCGCGATCACGTGATCGGGATTGATGACGTCGACGCCATGATCGGTCTCGATGTCGGCGGCCGTCACCGGGCCCTCCCCGCTCTTGGCCAGGCGCAGGGTGACTTCGCCGCGGCTGTGGAGCTTGAACACGACCCCTTTCAGGTTGAGCAGCAGGTCGACGATGTCTTCGCGCATGCCATCCAGCGTCGAGTATTCGTGCAACACGCCCTCGATCGTCACTTCGGTGGCGGCATGCCCCGGCAGCGAGGACAAGAGAATGCGACGCAGCGCGTTCCCAAGGGTATGTCCGAACCCGCGCTCGAACGGCTCCATCGTCACGCGGGCCTGTACCCGCGAAACACTCTGGACGTCGATGATGCGCGGTTTCAACAGTTCATTGCTTTGCATCAACATTTCCCCGAAACCAGAAACTCGCCCCCCGCATCAGCGGGAGTACAGTTCCACGACCAGACCTTCGTTGATCGTGGGCGGCAGTTCATCACGCGCCGGATAGGCTTTGAAGGTGCCCTTGCCGGCCTTGGCATCGACTTCGATCCAGGCGGGAAATCCGCGCGCTTCGTTTGCTTCCAGCGCGGTCTTCACCCGCAGGGAGCCACGGATGTGCTCGGTGAGTTCGACGATATCGCCGGGACGCACGAGGTAGGACGGGATGTTCACACGCCGGCCATTGACCAGCACGCCGTTATGGCGAACCACCTGGCGCGCCTCGGCGCGCGAACCGCCGAACCCCATGCGATAGGCGACCGAGTCCAGCCGCCCTTCGAGCAGTTGCAACAGGTTTTCGCCGGTCTGTCCGCGACGGCGGGCAGCTTCGGCATACACACGGCGAAACTGGTGTTCGAGCACGCCGTAGACGCGGCGGATCTTTTGTTTTTCACGCAACTGCTCGCCGTAGCCAGACAGGCGCTGGCCGGAACGCTGGCCGTGCTGGCCGGGCGCATAGGAGCGATGTTCGAGCGCACACTTGTCGGTAAAGCATCTTTCCGCCTTCAGGAAGAGCTTTTCGCCTTCACGGCGGCACTGACGGCACTTGGGATCGAGATTACGAGCCACGGATAACTCCTTGTTGTCAGATGCGCCGCTTCTTCGGCGGACGACAACCGTTGTGCGGAATGGGGGTGATGTCGGTGATGCTGGCGATGCGGATCCCCAACGCGTTCAGCGCCCGGATCGCGGATTCGCGTCCCGGCCCCGGCCCCTTGATGCGCACTTCGAGATTCTTGATACCGCATTCCTGCGCCACCTTGCCGGCGGCTTCCGCCGCCACCTGGGCGGCGAACGGGGTGCTCTTGCGCGAGCCCTTGAAACCGGCCCCACCGGAAGTCGCCCACGACAGCGCATTGCCCTGGCGGTCGGTAATGGTGATGATGGTGTTGTTGAAACTGGCATGAACGTGCGCGATGCCTTCCGCGACGTTCTTCTTGATTTTCTTACGAACCTTGGTTGCAGTCTTGGCCATTATCGCTCCCTGTTACTTCTTGCCGGCAATCGCCTTGCGCGGCCCCTTGCGGGTGCGGGCGTTGGTACGTGTACGCTGCCCGCGAACCGGCAGGCCGCGGCGATGACGCACGCCACGGTAGCAGCCCAGATCCATCAGGCGTTTGATGCTCATGGTTACTTCGCGGCGCAGGTCGCCCTCGACCACGAAACGCCCCACTTCCTCGCGCAACCGCTCCATGTCGGATTCGGTAAGATCCTTGATCTTGGCTGAGCGCACGATGCCGGCGGCATCGCAAATCTTCTGGGCGCGCGACCGACCGACCCCATAGATGGCGGTAAGCGCGATCTCGGCGTGTTTGTGGTTGGGAATGTTCACCCCGGCAATACGGGCCATTCGGATACCTCAAATGCGAAACGTTGAATTGTAATACCGCGAGGGCACCGGAATCAACCCTGGCGCTGCTTGTGGCGCGGGTCGCTGCAAATGACCCTGACCACGCCCTTGCGGCGAATGATCTTGCAATGGCGGCAAAGCCGCTTGACGGAAGCCTGCACTCTCATGATTTGCTCCTGTTTCTGTGTTCTGCGCTACTTGGTCCGGAACACGATCCGGCCTTTCGTGAGATCGTATGGTGTCAGCTGGACAGTCACCTTGTCGCCGGGCAGGATGCGGATGTAATGCATGCGCATCTTGCCCGAGATGTGCCCGAGCACCATGTGACCATTTTCGAGCCTGACCCTGAAGGTCGCGTTGGGCAGGTTCTCTGTCACCTCCCCCTGCATCTCGATGACGTCTTCCTTCGCCATTGTTACCGGATCGGGAGACCCGCCCCCTTGAAATTCGCCTTCTTCAGCAGGCTCTCGTACTGGTGCGAAAGCACGTAGTTCTGTACCTGGTCCTTGAAATCGAGCGCCACCACGACCACGATCAGAAGCGAGGTGCCGCCGAAATAAAATGGCACGTTCCACTTCAGGATCAGGAATTCGGGCAACAGACAGACCAGTGTGATATAGGCCGCGCCCACCAGGGTCAGGCGCATCAGCACCCGGTCGATGTAGCGCGCCGTCTTTTCCCCCGGCCGGATGCCCGGCACGAAGGCACCGCTCTTCTTGAGATTGTCCGCAGTGTCGCGTGGATTGAACACGAGCGCGGTATAGAAGAAGCAGAAGAAAACGATCGCCAGCGCGTAAAGGATCACATATACCGGCTGGCCGGGCGAGAGCAGCTCGAAGATGTCGCGCAGCCACGTCATCTTTTCCGAGGAACCGAACCACTGCCCGAGCGTTCCCGAGAACAGGATGATGCTCGAGGCGAAGATCGGCGGGATCACCCCGGACATGTTGAGCTTGAGCGGCAGGTGCGAGCTTTGCCCGCCATAAACCCGGTTGCCGACCTGGCGCTTGGCGTAATTCACCAATATCTTGCGCTGGCCGCGTTCGACGAAGACGACGAAGGCCGTCACCAGCACCACCAGGATGCACACGAACAGGGCGGCAAGCTCGTGCATGGAACCGTTGCTCACCAGCGAGGACAAGCCGCCAATGGCGTTCGGCAGGCCCGCCACGATCCCCGCGAAGATGATGATCGAAATGCCGTTGCCCACGCCGCGCTCGGTGATCTGCTCGCCAAGCCACATCAGGAACATGGTACCCGTGACCAGGGTGGCGACGGTCACGAAGCGGAACACCAGTCCGGGGTCGATCACCATGCCGCGGCCGTTGACGATCTGGCTTTCCAGCCCGATGGCCACGCCGAGCGCCTGCGCGAACGCCAATATCACGGTGCCGTAGCGCGTGTATTGCGTGATCTTGCGCCGCCCGGCTTCGCCCTCTTTCTTGATCGCCTCAAGCTGCGGCACCGCCACAGCCAGCAACTGCATGATGATCGAGGCCGAGATGTACGGCATGATCCCCAGGGTGAAGATCGTGAAGCGCGACAGCGCCCCCCCGGAGAAGAGGTTGAACATGCCGAGGATGCCGCCGCTGTTCGACTCGAAGAACGATTTCAGGGCGATCTGGTCGATGCCCGGCACGGGCAGGTGCGCCCCGAGGCGATAGACGATCAGCGCCCCGAGCAAAAACAGCAGGCGCCGCTTCAGATCGCCGAACTTGCCGGTGCTTCCCACCGCGGCAGCAGACTTGGCCACAATCCCGTCCTTGCTTATTCAGCCAGCACCGAGCCGCCCGCGGCCTCGATCGCCGCGCGCGCGCCTTTGGTGGCGCCAATCCCTTTCAGCACGACCTTCTTGTCGATCTCGCCGGAGAGGATGACCTTCGCCGACAGGGTATTGGCCGGCACGACGCCCGCCTGCGCCAGCGTGAGAAGGTCGATTTCGTCCACCGGCAGGGCGGCGATCTCGGAGAGCCTGACTTCGGCGTTGCGGTCGCGGCTCAGGGACACGAAACCGCGCTTGGGCAGGCGGCGTTGCAGCGGCATCTGGCCGCCCTCGAAACCGACTTTGTGGAAACCGCCCGCGCGCGACTTCTGGCCCTTGTGGCCGCGCCCGCAGGTCTTGCCCAGGCCGCTGCCGATGCCGCGGCCGACGCGCCTGGCGGCGAATTTCGCGCCCGCGCCCGGTTTGATGGTATTCAGGCGCATTTCAGCCCTCCGCCCTGAGCAGATAAGACACCTTGTTGATCATGCCGCGCACTTGCGGCGTATCGACCAACTCGACGCTGTGATTGATACGACGAAGCCCCAGGCCGCGCACCGTGGCGCGGTGAGATTGCTTGGTTCCGATCACGCTCTTGACCAGCGTGACCTTGATCTTCTTGTCGGACATCGCTTACCCCAGAAGTTCTTCGACGCTCTTGCCGCGCTTGGCCGCGATCTCCGCCGGCGTGTTCACCGCCAGGAGGCCGTTGAGCGTGGCGCGCACCACGTTGTACGGGTTGGTGGAACCGATGCACTTGCAGATGATGTCGGTCACGCCCATGACCTCGAACACCGCGCGCATCGGGCCGCCGGCGATGATACCGGTACCGGCGGGCGCTGGCTGCATCAGCACCGAAGCCGCGCCATGCTTGCCGATCACGGTATGATGCAGGGTGCCGTTCTTGAGCGACACCTTTTTCATCTTGCGGCGGGCTTCGTCCATCGCTTTCTGCACCGCGACCGGCACTTCGCGGGACTTGCCCTTGCCCATCCCGATGCCGCCGTCGCCGTCGCCGACCACAGTGAGCGCCGCGAAACCGAGAATCCGGCCGCCCTTGACGACCTTGGTCACGCGGTTAATCGAGACCATCTTTTCGCGCAGGCCGTCGTCACGCTCCTCGGAGGCTTGCTTGCGTTGGTTTTGCTGCTTGGCCATTGGAAACCTCGTTTAGAACTTCAGGCCGCCTTCGCGGGCGGCTTCAGCCAGCGTCTTGACGCGGCCGTGATAGAGGAAGCCGGCGCGGTCGAACGCCACGGTTTCGATCCCGGCGGCTTTCGCGCGCTCGGCGATCAGCTTGCCGACCACCGCAGCGGCGGCCTTGTTGCCGCCATTGGGCAGCTGGGCGCGCACGGTGGACTCGGCGGTGGAGGCCGCGGCCAGCACCTTCGCGCCGCAGCCGGAAATGATCTGCGCGTAAATGTGGCTGTTGGACCGGAACACGGTGAGACGCACCGTTTTCAGCTCCGCGAGTTTGGCGCGGGTTTTGCGCGCACGGCGAAGACGGGATTCTTTCTTGTTCATGGACGAGCGCCTTACTTCTTCTTGGTTTCCTTGATCACGACCACTTCGTCCGCATAGCGGACGCCCTTGCCCTTGTAAGGCTCGGGGGCGCGGAAAGCCCGCACCTCGGCCGCGACCTGACCGACCTGCTGCTTGTCGATCCCCTTGAGCACGATTTCCGTCTGCGACGGCGTTTCAGCCTTCACCCCTTCCGGCAGCTGGTATACGACCGGATGCGAAAAGCCGAGGGTGAGATTGAGCTTGTCGCCCTGCACCTGGGCGCGATAACCGACACCGACGAGGGTGAGCTTTTTCTCGAAGCCCTTGCTCACCCCGGCGACCATGTTGTTGACCAGCGCGCGCGTGGTGCCGGAAAGCGCATTGGCGTTGGCTTCGCCTTCGCGCTTGCTGAACACCAGCGAATCGCCTTCGCGCTCGACCGCGACCGCCCGGTGAACCGTATGACGCAAAATGCCCAACGGCCCCCTGACCGACAACTCGGCCCCGGAGATATTCACTTCGACGCCGCCGGGAATGGCAACGGGATTCTTCGCTACACGGGACATGGAATCCTCCTTACGCCACCAGGCAGATGACTTCGCCGCCGACGCGGCTGGCGCGCGCGGCCCGGTCGGTCATCACGCCCCTGGGCGTCGACACGATGGCGACCCCCAGACCGTTCATGACCTTCGGCAGGTCGTCGCTGCCCTTGTACACCCGCAGGCCGGGGCGACTGATGCGCTCGATGCGCTCGATCACCGGACGTCCGGCGTAGTACTTGAGCGCGACATCAAGCTCGGCCTTGCCCGCCGCTTCGCGGACGGCATAGCCGTCGATGTAGCCTTCATCCTGCAACACCTTGGCGATCGCCACCTTCAGCTTCGACGAAGGCATGCGCACGCTCGCTTTCTGGGCCTGCTGGCCGTTGCGGATGCGTGTCAGCATGTCGGCGATGGGATCGGACATACTCATCTCATTACTCTCCTTACCAGCTCGCCTTGGTCATGCCAGGCACTTCGCCGCGGAACGCGATTTCACGCAGCTTGTTGCGGCACAGGCCGAACTTGCGAAACACGCTGCGCGGACGCCCGGTCAGGCTGCAACGGTTGCGCGAACGGACGGGACTCGCATTGCGCGGCAATTGTTGCAGAGCCAGGCGCGCGGTCATGCGCTCCTCCTCGGACAGCTTCGTATCCTTGATCTGCGCAATCAGGGCCGCGCGCTTGCCGGCGTACTTCGCCACCGTCTTGCGGCGCTTGTCCTCGCGGTTGATCAGAGCCAGTTTCGCCATATCACCCTCAATTCTTGAACGGGAATTTGAACGCGCCCAGAAGCGCCTTCGCTTCCTGGTCGGTCTTGGCCGTCGTCGTGATGCTGATGTTCATCCCGCGCAGCACGTCGATCTTGTCGTACTCGATTTCGGGGAAAATGATTTGTTCCCTGACCCCGAGGTTGTAATTGCCGCGCCCGTCGAACCCTTTGGAAGCAACGCCGCGAAAGTCGCGCACACGCGGCAGTGCCACCGTCACCAGGCGATCGAGGAATTCGTACATCTTCGGGCCGCGCAGCGTCACCATGCAGCCGATCGGATAACCGTCGCGGATCTTGAAGCCAGCGATGGATTTCTTCGCCTTGGTGACCACCGGCTTCTGCCCGGCGATCCGGGTCATGTCGCCCAGCGCGAATTCGAGCACCTTCTTGTCGCCGACCGCTTCGCCGACACCCATGTTCAGCGTGACCTTGGTGATGCGCGGCACTTCCATGACGGACTTGTAACCGAACTGCTCGCGCAGGCCGGGAACCACGCTATCCTTGTAAAACTGTTGCAAGCGAGCCATAGCCACTCCTTACGCGTCCACCAGTTCGCCGTTCGACTTGAAAAAGCGAACCTTGCGGCCATCTTCAAGCGTCTTCACCCCAACGCGATCGCCCTTTTGCGATGCGGCATTGAAGAGCGCGACATTCGAGACATGGATCGGCGCTTCCTTCTCGACGATGCCACCGACGTCGCCCTTGAGCGGATTCGGGCGCATGTGCTTCTTCACCCGATTGACCCCCTCGACCAACAGGCGCTCGTCGCCGACGCGGCCCAGCACCGTCCCGCGGCGCCCGCGATCCCTGCCCGCGAGCACCACGACCTCATCACCCTTGCGGATCTTTTCCATTCCCCGAACCCTCTCAGAGCACTTCCGGCGCCAGCGAGACGATCTTCATGAACCGTTCGGAGCGCAATTCGCGCGTCACCGGCCCAAAGATGCGCGTGCCGATCGGCTCAAGCTTGTTGTTGAGCAACACGGCGGCGTTGCCGTCGAACCTGATGAGCGAACCGTCCGGACGCCGCACGCCCTTGGCCGTGCGCACCACGACGGCGTTGTAGATATCGCCCTTCTTGACCCGCCCGCGCGGCGCCGCATCCTTGACCGTGACCTTGATGACGTCGCCCACGGTGGCATAGCGGCGCTTGGAACCGCCGAGCACCTTGATGCACATCACCGAACGCGCGCCGGTGTTGTCGGCCACATCGAGCCTGGACTGCATTTGAATCATGAATTTATCCCCAACTTGCCCCGCCCGGAGGCGGTCAGTATTGGAACCCGTTCGGGTCGCACTGCCTCGGGAGGCCCCAAGGCGGAAAGGGGCGGAGTATATCAGCACGATTCCGGATTGCAAGCGGTTTTTTTGTGGCCGGGCAGAGTAATTGCACACGCGAACGTCGTGGATACGGGCAAAAGGAACACCCGCGGATTCGGCGGGTTTGTCACTTTTCCGGCCCCAGCACGCCCAGCCGCCGCCACGCGGGCAGCGTTTCGCGCTCGAAGGCGGCGAGCGCCGCCGGGTCGGTTTTCCCGATGCCTGCTGTGGTTGCATCGAACAGGGCCTTGCCGCGCAGGGCGGGATTCTGTTGCAGGGCGTGCGCGGCCCGCATGGCCGCGCGGCCCGCCGGCAAGCCGGAACCGATGCCGGGGGCGGCGACCCAGCCGTATTCGCTGCCGGCGGCGGACATGAGCCAGAGGGCGCGATTGAGCGCCTGCGCCGAAGCCGCGTCCGCGGCTGGCGAAACCGGGTGAATGTGCCCGGCCCACAGCAGCATCTGGGTTGCCTGGTTCAGCATTCCGCCGCGTCCTGCGTAGTCC
>JAIRNL010000013.1 GCA_031258035.1 Azoarcus sp.
AAGTCGCGGAATCCAGAAGCCGCATGGATTCCGCGACTTCGCGCGGAATGACAGTCAGGGGCGCTTCGCGCCCTTTGTATGCAATGGCACTTCATGGAGTAGGTTATGCCTGTAATAAATCAGGTTTCCCTTTGTAAGTTGACGGCAAACTCTGTCAGGCTGTTTGTTGGTTTTCACGCAATATCGTTTTCCTTTCCCTTCGCCGCTCTTTTCGAGAACAGGACGCACGCGATGCAAAATTGCAGGATTCCCAATATCGCCCATACGCCAAGCCAGGCTTGCGCCGCATACGCATACGCCGACAGACATGCGCCTGCCGCGCCCCCCAGGTAATAGCAACTCAGATAGAGGCCACTGGCTACCGCCACGGGAACCTTGCGTATACCGCTGACCAGCCTGGCTGTATAAGTCTGGGCAAGATAGGCGGCGACAGAGAAAAGGCCAACGCCCGATACGATCAGGCCCAATGTATTGCTGCCAATCAAGACCACGGCTGACCAGAATCCGACCAGCAATCCGCCGGCGACCCAATATACGGGAAACCGTTCGTGGATACGGGCGCTGAATGCCACGACCAGCAACGATGGCAGGCAAGCCAGGTAGACCATGCCGATTTGGGCGGTCGACAAACCAAACAGCGGTAGACTCAGGTGTATGCCGAGCGCGACCAGTACCGCGCTTTGTGAGAAGAGCAATGCAAAACCGAGCAGGCAGGCAAGTTGCAGGTTTTTGTCGGACAGTGCCGCGAAGAAAATACGCCTTGCCGGAAGCGCCGCGGGCGGTGGCGCGGGCCTGGAAAAGGATAAGTGGCGGGAAAGGGCCGTCAGCAAGAAAACCAGCGAAACCAGTGCGGCGCAAATGAGAAATCCAGCCAGCCAGCCCATATGTCCGACCAGGAACCCTGGCAGGAAGCGGCTCATGCCGCTGCCCACGATCGTTCCGATGACGTAGCAGGCGATCCATGTCGAACGTTGCTTTTCGGTCCTAGCCAGAGCCGTCAGAGCCAGGCAGGTGCTCAACAGGAACGGCGTCAGCATGCCTTGAGCCAGACGCACCATCAGCAGGTGCGAGGCATGCGTGCTCGAAGCCAGGGCGGCCGTCAGGGCGGCGAGAATCAGCAGGCAGCCAGACAGGCACGATTTTGGCGCCATGCGCGATGACAGGTGCCCGGCAAAAGGCGCCGTCAGTACCATGCCAAGCAGACAGGCCATGTTCATCCACCCAGCCAGTTCGAGGTTCGCCTGGAAACGCGATACCAATGCGGGATACAGGGCCTGTAGCTGGTATAACGTGAAAAACGAACAGCACGAAACGGCCAATAACAGTATTTTCACCCGCTTGTCCTGATAGTCGAACTGATGGAGAGAGACTATCGGGTTGGGGCGACAGACGGAATGTCTATTTTCAGGTGACGGTGATTCATCCATTGAATCATCGCAATGACACTCTCGGGAAGGAGCGCGGCGTGGAGCTGAAACAACTTCGCTATTTCATCGTCGTGGCCGAAGAATTGAATTTCCGCCGCGCCGCCGAGCGGCTGCATCTGACCCAGCCGCCGTTGAGCCAGCAGATCAAGGCGCTGGAAAAGGCGCTTGGCGTCGATCTGTTCATTCGCAACACCCACAACGTCGCCCTGACGCGCGCGGGCCAGATTCTTTTACAGCAGGCTTACCGGTTGCAGGCCGATGTCCAGCACAGTTGCCAGTTGGTGCGCCAGGCCCAGGAAGGTTTTCGTGGCGTATTTCATCTGGGGTATTCGCAGAGTTGCATCTTCTCCGGCAGGCTCGGCAATGCTTTGGCTCATTTGCTTGGCAGTCGCCCGCATTTGCAGGTTCGGCTGCGGGAAGGCTGTATCGCGCAACTTCTCGACGAGGTGAAAAGTCATCGGCTGGATGCGGCCATCATCCGCGGGCGTCTGGCTGCGGATGAGATCAGGCCGTTGTCTTGCCGGGTGTTGGGCGAAGAGCCGCTCCATGTCTTCGTCTGTCCCCATCACCGGCTGGCTTCAGCCAGTTCGATCCGCTTGTCTGACCTGCTCGAAGAGCGGTTGTTGTTGCAGCCAGCCAGCAAAAATACGGCGCTGCGGCGGCAGACGATCGTGCTTGCCGAGCGGGCCGGCCATCCTCTTGGCAATCTCCTCGAGGTGGGTGAGATAGCCAGCATGTTGTGCCTGATCAAGGCAAACGTCGGCGTGGCGCTGTTGCCCGGAAGCGTTGCCGGGTTGTCGGCTGACGTGGTGGGCATCCCGCTCTCCGATGAGGAGACGAGCTATCCGGTGTTGTTGCTCGCTGGCTCGGATCATCCCGCAGTAGAGGCGTTGCGCCAATTTGTCGTGAGTCCGGACGGGGCGGTGGGGAACGGCTCGCCATGAAGGGCCAGGCGCCGGCCGGTGTTGCTGCCTGCCGGCCCGTTGCCTGGGCGCAATGAATTTGTGCGGTGCGGCAGAAGGAATATAATGCCCACCCTTCAGCCGGCGCGCGTTCCGGCGTTTTCTTCTTCCGGCGGATCGACCGGAACTCCCATGTCCGTTTCCCCGCAACGCATGGCGCTGCTGCTGGCTGCCCTCTCGGCCATCGGGCCTTTCGCCATTGATACCTACCTGCCGGCCTTCCATGCCATCGGCGATTCGCTCCAGGCCAGCGCCGACGACTTGCAGTGGACGCTGGCTATCTACATGGTGACGTTCGCCTTCATGTCGCTGTGGCACGGCGCGCTCTCCGACTGTTTCGGACGCCGCGTGGTGATCGTCGCCGGCAGCGTGGTGTTTCTGCTGGCTTCGCTGCTCTGTGCCGTCGCGCCCAGCATCGAGTGGCTCTGGTTCGGGCGCGCCGTGCAGGGCATGGCGGCGGGCGCCGGCGTCATCGTCGGGCGGGCCATGATCCGCGATCTTTTCGAGGGCGCCCCGGCACAGCGGCTGATGTCGCGCGTGGCGACGATTTTCGCGGTTGCCCCCGCCATCGCCCCCATGCTCGGCGGCTGGATCACCTTCCACGTCGGCTGGCGCGCGATTTTCTGGTTCCTGGCGGCGTTTTCCGGTTTTCTCGCCTGGTTGTCGTGGAAGGAACTCCCGGAAACCCTGCCGCCGGCGGCGCGCAAACCGTTGCACATCCCGGAGATGTTGCGCGCCTACGCGCAGATCTTCTCCAACCGCGAATTCCTCCTGCTCTCGGCGGTGGTGGCGCTGAATTTCAATGCCTTCTTCGTCCACATCGCCGCGGCGCCGACCTTCCTGATCCACCACCTCGGCCTCACCGAAACCCAGTTCGGCTGGTTGTTCGTGCCCTTCGTCACCGGGCTGGCTCTCGGCTCCATGATCTCCTCCCGCGTCGCCGGGCGCTGGAGTTCGCATCGCACGGTCTGTTGCGGCTTCATCATCATGGGGGTGGCAATGATGTTCGCGGTCGGGCACGCCGCCCTGTTTCCCCCCGCCGTGCCGGCGTCGGTGCTGCCGATCGGCCTGTTCTCCCTGGGGATGTCGCTGGCTGCCCCCAGCCTGATGTTGCTCACGCTGGAGCTTTTCCCGGCGCGGCGCGGCATGGTGGTGAGTTGCCAGACTTTCTTGCAGGTCGGGCTGAACGCCGTCACCGCCAAGGCCATCGTGCCACTGATCTGGGGATCGCCCCTCACGCTCGAACTGGGCATGGGCGGTTTTCTCGTGCTGGGCGCGGTGTGCTACGCGCTGTGGCGTCGCGGGCCGCGCTCGGTCGGGGACGCCTGAGAGGGGCCGGGCTGGGGCGGCCTGGCATCGGGTTCTCGAACCGGATGCTTCCGTCGAAAGATATTCTCTACGAAATCAATGGGTTCTATCATGCTCGCCCGAACGGACGGGAACTGTCCGGCGCTTCTCCGAAAGTGAGCGCGGCCATCTTCAAAAATCAGTGTGGTGATTTTCAAAAATGACCATAGTGATTTTCAAAAATGAGTGCAGTGATTTTTTACAACGCCTGCTGTCATTGAAAACCTGCTACAGCCCGCCATCGCCAGGCGCGACAAGGCGGACACCGACGCCGCCCTGTCGCGTCTGGCGGTGGCGGCCTTTTTCGATGTCAGCGTGCTGACCCGGCGTCCCCGTCCCCAGGCTCGATACTGACCCACCACGGCAGCGGGCGGCGCACGCGGATGGGCAGGACGGCTTCGAGCATGGCCAGCGTCTGGTCGGGATCGTGAACCGGGTAGCCGCCGAAGACGGGCAGGTCGGCCACTTCGGGCGCCAGACCCAGATGGCCGTGGTGATAGCGCCGCAGCTCGCGCACCACCCCGGACAGCGGGATGTTGCGGGCGACGAGCATGCCGCGCGTCCAAGCCTCGCGGGCTGGGTCGGCCGGCCCGGGGGGCCCCAGGCTGCTGCTGGTGAAGCGCACCTGTCGGCCGACCGGAACGACGGTGGTGACGCCGGCCCCGGTGCGCACCTCGACCGCGCCCTCGTAGACGGCAAGGCAGATCTGCGCGTCGTCATCCAGGCGCATGGTGAAGCGGGTGCCCAGGGCCTGAAGGCGGCCTTGCGCGGTCTCGACGTAGAAAGGACGCCGCAGCGGGTCGGCGGCGGTGTCGATGAGGATTTCGCCGCGCACCAGATGCAGGCGGCGCAGATCGGATCGGTAATCCTGATTGAAAGCACTGACGGCGTTGAGCCAGACGCGGGTACCGTCGGCCAGGGTGACCTCGCGCACTTCGCCGGTGCCGGTGCGGTGGTCGGCCATCCACGCCTGGGTCATGCCGGGCAGCGGGGTGTGACGCCACGCCATCCAGCCGAACAGGCTGCTGCCGGCAAGGCTGGCAATACCCAGCAGCGCCTGCCGGCGCCGCAACCGGGCGCCGCTGGCCTGCTGGTAGGCGCTGATAGCGGTATGCCGCGCCGGGCTGCTCTTGATGGGCCCGAAGCGGCGGCTGATGTTCTCGACATAGCCCCAGGCCTCCCCGTGCTCGACAGACTCGGCAAGCCAAGCTTCCCAGCGGCTGCGGTCGGCGGCCGTCGCTTCGCCCGAGCACAGCGCCGCGAACCACTGCGCCGCCTGTTCCAGCGCCCGATGCGAAGGTCCGGGGGGCGGGCGCGGCTCAAGGGGAGGGACGGTCACGGCGTCGCTACCGGGGGCAGTCCGGCCCGTCAAGAGACGGCGGAGCGAACGACGAAACCGGCTCGCCGCCGTGGGGCAGTTCGGCCGCCGCCTGCCGCGCCTCCAGGCGCAGGCAGTGCAGCATGCCCTGGGCGATGTAGGTAGTCACTGTGCGGGTGCTCACACCCAACTCTCGGGCGACTTCCTTGTGCGTCATGCCGCCGGCCACGGCCATCACGAAGGCGCGGGCGGCCCTGGGCGGCAAGCTGCGCAGCATGGCGTCGATCTCGTACAGGGCTTCGAGCACGATGGCCTGATGCTCGGCGGAAGGCGTCACGGCTTCGGGCTGGGCCGCGAGCGCGTCGAGCCAGGCCCGTTCGATGCCGCGACGACGCCAGAGATCGACACACAAGCCGTTGGCCATGCTGCGCAGGTAGCTGCTGCGGGCCTTGGGCGCGTTCTCGAAGCGACGGGGCTTGTCGATGAGACGCAGGAAAGCGTCATGCGCGAGATCGGCCGCGTCGGCGGCGTTGCCCAGACGACGGTTCAACCACGCTTGCAGCCAGGCATGGTGATCGACATAGAGCGCATCAATGGCAGGAGAAGACGCGGCGTCCGAAGCGTCCAAGAGCAACCCCCGAACCGCGCGCGTACCTGGAATCCGCGCGCGCATGGATGTTAATAGGAATCGCTCCGATTGTCCGCCAATTCACCTCCTCCGACAACAAAGGCGGAACGCCCTGGGGTATTCATCGCCGACCTTCGCGCGCCCATTCGCCAACCTCATCATGAGAAGCATGGCCGCGCCCCCTCAAATTTGCGTATCGAGGCCGTTTTCGGCCATTTCCGCCGCGCGCAGCATGGCGCGGGCCTTGCTCTGCGTCTCCGCCCATTCGGCCTCGGGATCGGAATCGGCGACAAGGCCCGCGCCCGCCTGGACGTGGATCTGTCCGTCCTTGAGCACTGCGGTGCGCAGGGCGATCGCCAGATCCATGTCGCCGTGAAAACCGATGTAGCCGACCGCGCCGGCGTAGAGGCCGCGCTTGACCGGCTCCAGCTCGTCGATGATTTCCATCGCCCGCAC
>JAIRNL010000132.1 GCA_031258035.1 Azoarcus sp.
CTCACCTTCCAGCAAATGATCGTCGATCTCACCGGCCTGGACGTCGCCAACGCCTCCCTGCTCGACGAAGCCACCGCCGCCGCCGAGGCCATGACGATGGCGCGCCGGGTATCGAAATCCACCGCCAACACCTTCTTCGTCGATGCCGGCTGCCTGCCGCAGACCCTCGACGTCTTGCGCACCCGCGCGGCCGGTTTCGGCTTCGAGATCGTGGTCGGCACAATGGAAGAAGCCGCCGACCAGGACGTCTTCGGCGCCCTCCTGCAATACCCCGACGCCCACGGCGCGGTAAAAGACATCGCCCCCGCCATCGCCGCCTTCAAGGCGCGCGGCGCCGTCGTCGCCGTCGCCGCCGACCCGATGGCCCTCGTCCTGCTCAAGAGCCCCGGCGCGCTCGGGGCCGACATCGCCCTGGGCTCGACGCAACGCTTCGGCGTCCCGATGGGCTTCGGCGGCCCGCACGCGGCCTACTACGCCACCCGCAGCGAATACACGCGCGCGATGCCGGGACGCATCATCGGCGTCTCGAAAGACACGCGTGGCCGACGGGCGCTCAGGATGGCGCTCCAGACGCGCGAACAACACATCCGGCGCGAAAAAGCCAACTCCAACATCTGCACCTCACAAGCGCTGCTCGCCAACATGGCCGCCTTCTACGCCATCTGGCACGGCCCGCAAGGGCTGCGCGCCATCGCCGGGCGCATCCACCGCCTCGCCGCCATCTTCACGCTTGCCCTGCGCGCCTCCGGCCGCAGCCTGCGGGAACAAGCATTCTTCGACACCGTGGCAGTCTCCTTCCCCAATGCCAGCCTGGCCAACAACGCCTTCGCCGCCGCCGCGGAAGCAGGCTACGACCTGCGCCGGATCGACGAAGCCACCCTCGGCGTCACCCTGGACGAAACCGTGACCCGCGCCGAACTCATCGACGTGATCCGCGCCTTCGGCGCCTTCATCAACGACGACGAATTCACCGCCCTCGACCGCCGCGCCGCCGCCACCGATTTCATCCCCCCCACCCTCCTGCGCGGCGATGCCATCCTCACCCATCCGGTATTCAATTCCCACCACACCGAACACGCGATGCTGCGCTATCTCAAGCGCCTGCAAAACCGCGACCTCTCGCTCGACCGGGCCATGATCCCGCTCGGCTCCTGCACGATGAAGCTCAACCCCGCCGCCGCGATGATCCCCATCTCCTGGGCGGCATTCGCCGACCCGCACCCCTTCGCCCCGGCCCGCCAGATGGCCGGCACGCGCGAAATGATCGGCGAACTGGGCGCGTGGCTATGCGCGATCACCGGCTTCGAGGCCATCTGCATGCAACCGAATGCCGGCGCGCAGGGAGAATACGCGGGACTGATGACCATCGCGCGCTACCACGCATCCCGCGGCCAGGCGCGCCGGCGCGTCTGCCTGATCCCGCAATCGGCGCACGGCACCAATCCGGCCTCGGCGCAAATGGCCGGCATGAAAGTCGTGACAGTCGCCTGCGACCGCGACGGCAACGTCGATCTCGTCGACCTGAAAGCCAAGGCCGACGGACACGCCGACGAACTTGCCGCCCTGATGATCACCTACCCCTCGACGCACGGCGTTTTCGAGGAAACCATCCGCGACATCTGCGACATCGTCCATGCCCACGGCGGGCAAGTCTACATGGACGGCGCCAACCTCAACGCCCAGGTCGGCCTGACCTCGCCCGGCCTCATCGGCGCCGACGTGGCGCACATGAACCTGCACAAGACCTTCGCCATCCCGCACGGTGGCGGCGGCCCCGGCATGGGGCCGATCGGGCTGGCTGCCCACCTGGCCCCATTTGCCCCCGACCACGTTTTCATGCCGGGCGACGACCAGCGCCCCAACAAAGAACAAGGCGCGGTCTCCGCAGCCCCATTCGGCTCCGCCGGCATCCTGCCGATTCCCTGGATGTACATCGCCATGATGGGCGCCGCCGGCCTCAGGCGGGCGAGCGAACTCGCCATCCTCAACGCCAACTACCTCGCCGAACGCCTCAAGGCCCATTACCCGGTGCTTTACGCCGGCAAGAACGGGCGGGTGGCGCACGAATGCATCTTCGACATCCGCCCGATCAAGGCCGCCACCGGCATCAGCGAAACCGACATTGCCAAGCGGCTCATGGATTACGGCTTCCACGCGCCGACCGTCTCGTTTCCCGTCGCCGGCACGATCATGGTCGAACCCACCGAATCGGAACCGCTCGCCGAACTCGACCGCTTCATCGAAGCGATGACCCGCATCCGCGAGGAAATCCGCCACATCGAGCGCGGCCAATGGGACGCCGCCGACAACCCGCTCAAGCACGCCCCCCACACCCAGGCCGATCTGACGGGCGACTGGAACCGCCCCTACAGCCGCGAACAAGCCGTCTTTCCCCTACCGTGGGTAGCGGAAGACAAATTCTGGCCGAGCGTGAACCGGATCGACGACGTCTGGGGCGACCGCAACCCGCGCTTCACCCTCTGAAAACGACATCCGTCTTCCCCTCATCCAACAGACGCGCGCCGGGATCGCCCCCCGCCAGCCCCCACGCGTGGCTCTCGGAGCGAGGCGCGTGGCTCTCCGAGCGAAACGCTTGGCTCTCCGAGCGAGACGCCCAGGCGGTTTCAGCATCGAGACTTTTAAGTCAGGGGCGCTTCGCGCCCGTTGCATGCAAATCGAAGACAGCGGCTTCCGGCACGCCCCCGGCTGCACATCGGGGAAATCGGGAAAATCGGGGAAATCAAGTTTTTTTATTGACCAAAAATAGAAAGGTGATTATCGTCCTCACATTCGAAAATCCTTGCCTACGCGCCAACTGTCAGGAGTACATGAAAACCATGAACGTCCGCAAGATCACAGGAGAACTGGGCAAGCTCGGCAACACGGCCCAAAGTACCAGCATCACCGACGGCATCCTCCCCTCCTTCGCCACCCCCTACACCCAGAACGCCCGCCTCCTCAAGCTGCAACTATGCGAAGGCGGCCAACTCAATGAGCGGCTCCCCGCGCAAAAAGCGGAAGGCGAAGAGGCTCTTTCCACCCTCTACCGCTACGAAATCACCTGCAAGTCCCCGGAAACTGGCATCAAACTCAAAACCCTGCTCGGGCTGCCCGCGCAGATCGGCATCCTCACCGCGCAGGCGGGCGGGCG
>JAIRNL010000182.1 GCA_031258035.1 Azoarcus sp.
GCCAGGGCGGACGGATTGACTTCGAGATAGACGACAGGCGACAGCGATACCACCGACATCGTCTGGCGATGTTTGACGCTGTCGAGCCAGGCCAACTCGCCGAAAATCGTGCCCGGCCCGATTTCCTGCACCCGACGCCCCGCCACCGACAATTCGACCCGCCCCTCCAGCAGTATGCCGAAACGCTGTTCGGTGTCGCCCTCGCTCATCAGTTTCACGCGCGGCGCCACCTTGCGCCACGAGCCGATGCGCAGCGCCTCCCACACGCCGATATCGTCGAATTCGGTGAAGAATGCCTGCCGGCGCAGCACCGAAAAGCGCGCGGTATCGAGCCGGGCGTCCTCGTCACCGACGATCTTGTAGCGCACCGCCGACAGATCCTTGGCAAACTCGGCGCCATTCTTGTAGCGCGAATAAAGGTCTTTCTCCATCGCCTTGCGGATCACCGCGTCCATCTGCCCGGAAACGTCCGGGTTGAACTGCGCCACCGGGGGCGGGTCGGTATTGATGATCTTGTAGACCAGCTGCGGCGCGCTGACGGCCCGGAACGGCAGCCTGCCGGTAAGGAGGTGGAACATCACCACCCCGAGTGAATAGAGGTCGGTCTTCTGGTTGAGCGGATAGTTCTTGATCTGTTCCGGACTCATGTAGGCCGGGGAACCGACGCCCATGATGAAAGTCGAGTCCGCTTCCACTTGTTTGTCGATGTTGAGCGCCAGGCCGAAATCGGTGATCCGGACATCGTCTTTTTCGTCGATCAGGATGTTGGCCGGCTTGATGTCACGATGCACGATACCGTGGCGATAAGCATGGTCGAGCGCCATGCAGCACTTGAAAATGATGCCGATCACGCGGTGCACGGGGAGGCGATGCTCGAAGCTGCAGAATTTCTCCAGGGTCGTGCCCGGGAAATACTCCATGACCACGTAAGCCTGCTCCGACTCGACCACCACCTCATGGATATTGATGATATTGGGATGATCCAGCCGCCGCGCCACGGCCTCCTCCGCCCGCAACAGCTTGAGAAGGCGGCGGTTCAGCCTGGCGCCCTCGCCGCTCTCGTCGCCGAGCCTGATGTGCTTGACCGCGACCGGCCGGGACAGCTTCGGGTGCCTGGCTTCATAGACGACCGCCGTCGCGCCGCGACCGACTTCGCGCACGATACGATATTCGCCAATCGTTGCGGGTATCTGTTCCATCACACTCCGTTCGCCATCGTCCCGGCACGCATCGGCGCGTCTCTTACATGCGACATGTGACAACCGCCACGGCCACCGCGTTTCCATCGTCCGCCGGAACGCGCGGCCAACGACGGCATCCGCCGCCAGGCAGGTAGTACTACACTTCCCTGTCGTCGCTCTCACCCGCCCCCGTGGAGATCCGATTTGAGCACCGCCGTCGACCTTCTCGTCCATCCCCGCTGGCTGATCCCGGTCGAACCCGACCGCGTCGCGTTGCCCCAGCACAGCCTCGCGGTGCGCGATGGCCGCATCGTCGACATCCTGCCCCAGGCCGACGCCCGTGTACGCTACCACGCCGCCACCGATTGCGAACTGTCGGCGCATGCCCTGATCCCTGGCCTGGTCAATCTGCACGCCCACGCCGCGATGAGCCTGATGCGCGGGCTCTCCGACGAGCTGCCATTGGCGCGCTGGCTCAGGGAGGCGATCTGGCCCGCCGAAGCCCGCCATGTGTCGCCAGCCTTCGTGCGCGACGGCACCCTGCTCGCCGCCCACGAAATGTTGCGCGGCGGCATCACGACCTGCAACGACATGTATTTTTTCCCCGACGACGCGGCCGAAGCCTTCGCCGAAGCCGGCATGCGCGCCGTCGTCGGGCTGATCGTGCTCGATTTTGCCAGCGCCTGGGCAAGCGATCCCGACGACTACCTGCGTCGGGGGCTCGCCATCCGCCACAAATGGCTCGGGCATCCCCGCATCGCTTTTTCCGTCGCGCCGCACGCGCCGTATTCGGTTTCCGACGCCGGCCTCGAGCGCGCCGCCTGCCTCGCGGCCGAACTCGATCTGCCGATTCACATCCACGTCCACGAAACCGCGGACGAAATCGCCGATTCCCTCGCCACCCACGGCGCGCGCCCGCTCACCCGCCTCGAACGCCTGGGGCTTCTCGGCCCCAACCTCACCGCCGTCCACGCCGTCCATGCCGACGCGCGCGATCTCGCCCTCCTCGCCCACCACGGTTGCAGCGTCGCCCATTGCCCGAGTTCCAACATGAAACTTGCCAGCGGCATCGCACCGCTCCCCGCCATGCTCCGCCACGGCATCAACGTCGGCCTGGGCAGCGACGGCGCCGCAAGCAACAACCGCCTCGATCTTTTCCAGGAAATGCGCCAGGGCGCGCTTCTGGCCAAGGCGGGCAGCCTCGATGCCACCGCCGCGCCCGCGCACGCGGTCCTGCGCATGGCGACCCTCGGCGGCGCCCGCGCGCTGGGGCTCGACGACATGATCGGCTCGCTCGAAATCGGCAAGCGCGCCGACTTTTGCGCCGTCGCGCTCGACAGCCCCGCCATGGCCCCATGTTTCGATCCGATATCCCATCTCGTTTACGTGTGCGGCCGCGAACAGGTGTCGCACGTATGGATCGACGGCGACCTTCGCGTCCGGGATGGCAAAGTTCTGTTGCGAATAAGCGACAATGAATTGCTCGCCCTTGCATCGCTATGGCAAACTAGGCTCGTTTAACTGAGTTGGATTTCTGCTCACCCGACGTCGCTGAATGACACAAACGTTGTTCGGCATAGTTCCCGCGGCAACTGTCTCGCCCTTCACCATTGAGGAAACCATGACCAAACACACCCCGAAGCTGCTCACGCTGGCCGCCATTGCCTCGATCGGCCTGTCCGCTTCCACCGCTTTCGCGCAAGATGTCGTCGTCGACGGCCAGGGTGAGATTCCCTACATCATCGACGCCCGCAACACCGTCAGCCGCAGCGGGACCGACCTGTGCTGGCGTACCGGCTACTGGACGCCCGGCGCCGCCGAATCCGCCCCGGCGGGCGAATTCCCGGTCGGATGTGGATGCGATAAGGACATCGTCCCGAAGGACAAGTGCGAACCTCCTCCCGTCGTCGCCGAAACGCCGCCCGTCGAAGCAACCCCCGTGGAGCCGCAGCGGGTCATCGGCCAGGAAAAGGTCCGGCTGAACGCCGACTTCCTGTTCGACTTCGATCAAGCCCTGCTCAAGCCTGACGGTCGCACCGCCCTCGACAATGTCGCCGCCCAGGCGAGTCAGCTCCAGCTCGAAGTCGTCATCGTTACCGGCCACACCGACCGCCTCGGCGCGGACGTCTATAACCAGCGCCTCTCCGAGCGCCGCGCCGCCGCGGTGAAGAGCTATCTGGTCTCAAGGGGCATCGACGCCTCCCGCGTCTACACCGAAGGCAAGGGCAAGGCCCAACCCGTGACTGGTTCCCAGTGCAACGGCGTCACGCCCCGCAGGGCCCTCATCGACTGCCTGCAACCGGATCGCCGCGTCGATATCGAAATCATCGGCACCAGGTAATATCCCGGCCATCCGCTTCCAGCAAAAAGCCCTGCTTCGGCAGGGCTTTTTGTTTCGGGCATCCTTCCGGCACAATCATCGTCCGCCTCCATCACTTTTTCTTCCCGCCATGACCGCTCCCAACGCCGACCCCGTCGAACTGCAAAAATTCAGTGATCTCGCCCATCGCTGGTGGGATCCCACCGCCGAGCTCCAGCCCCTCCACGAAATCAATCCGCTACGCCTCGACTGGATCGACAAACTGGCAGGACTCGCCGGCAAGAACGTGCTCGATGTCGGCTGCGGCGGCGGCGTATTGACAGAAGGCATGGCCGCGCGCGGCGCGAATGTCACAGGCATCGACTTGTCGGAGAAAGCCCTTGGCGTCGCCCGCCTGCACCTGTTCGAGAGCGGACTGAAAGCCGACTACCGGCAAATCGCCGCCGAGGATTTCGCCGAGACGCACGCCGGGCGGTTCGACATCGTCACCTGCATGGAAATGCTCGAACACGTCCCCGATCCAGCCAGCACCGTCACCGCGTGCGCCCGCCTGGCGCGCCCTGGCGGGCAGGTATTTTTCGCCACCCTGAATCGCAATCCGAAGTCCTACCTCTTTGCCATCGTCGGCGCCGAATACGTGCTCCGGCTACTGCCGCGCGGCACACACGACTACGCCCGCTTCATCAAACCTTCCGAACTTGCCGGTTTTTGCCGCGCCGCCGGACTTGCCCCCGCCGCCATGAGCGGGCTGTCGTACAACCCCCTGAGCCGCGCCTATCGTCTGGGTTGTGACACTTCGGTCAATTACATGATGCAAACCACGCGCGGCAGTTGAATTGCGCGCGCGTCTCCGCCACAATAGCGGCATGGTTGTAATTCCGGCGAGTTGGAGGCGTTCTGGACAGGGGTTCGATTCCCCTCACCTCCACCAAAGCGCGTCTGGCCGGGCGTGTTTCGGTGGGGGTGTTCCGGTTTCGACAGGGCGAGCGAGAGCGAGCAGGCAACCCGAGAGGCGACGGACGTAATCCGCGCAAATCCATAAACGCCAACGATGAGCGTTTCGCAATCGCTGCTTGATCTGATTGCCGGGGCCGCTGAAGCCTTGTAACCCAAGACAGCCGGTGGGGGCTTCGGCCCCCATCGTCACGTTTCCTCACTTTCT
>JAIRNL010000239.1 GCA_031258035.1 Azoarcus sp.
GCTGTGGCCGAAAAAATGAATTCGCAGGCGCGCGGCATGACCGTGGCGATCCGCAACGCCAACGACGGCCTGTCGCTGGCGCAGACCGCCGAGGCGGGGATGAACGTCATCGGCGAGCATCTGCAACGGATGCGCGAACTGGCGGTGCAGGCGGCTTCCGGCCAGTATGACACGGATAACCGCAGCGCGCTGGACACCGAATATCAGCAATTGGCTTCGGAAATCAACCGCGTCATCAGCGCCACCAATTTCAACGGCAAGCAATTGCTGAACGGGAATTTCTCGGGCGGGGTGACTTTTCAGGTCGGGGCGACATCGACCGGGGAGTCACAAATCACTGTGAAGATCCTGAATGTGTCGTCAAATATCGGAAGCATTTCAGGCAGTACGGGCGATCTCGCCCTCAGCCAACTGAGCGCGCTCGATGTCGCCATCCAGGCGTTGAACACCAACCGGGCCTCGCTCGGCGCGATCCAGAACCGCTTCGAGGGCGTATTGGATCAACTGGCGGCGGCGCACGAGAACACCACGGCGGCGCGCAGCCGGGTCATGGATGCCGATTATGCCTCCGAGACCGCCAAACTGGCGCGCTCGCAGGTGCTGCAACAGGCGGGCGTTGCCATGTTGTCGCAGGCCAATGCCTTGCCACAGAACGTGCTGTCGTTGTTGCGATAGCGCAATGGCCACCTGAATGGGGAGCGCCTGCCGTGGGGCGGGCGCTCCTTCAAGTCAGGCCAGAGAGGGCATGACCGTGGATATCAATAGTTTAAGTAACTCCGGCGTCATCGCCGGGGCTGGCGCGCCTTATCGGACACAGGGCGCGTCCGGGCGCGAGCCTGTCGCCGGCGAGGCGGGCGCTGCCACCAGCGAGGCGGGTGTTGCCGCCAATGTGAAGGAAAGCGCGGCAGCGGCGGCGGACGTGGCGCGCGCGCAGCAGCAGCAGGCGGCGCAGCAAAGAGAGGCCGTGCAGGAAAGTGTGGACAAGCTCAACGAATTCATTCGCCCCTATGTGACCTCATTGCAATTTTCGATCGACAAGGATGCGGGTAAATTGGTGGTGAAGATTCTGGATACCGAAACCAGGGAAGTCATCAAACAGTTTCCTTCCGAAAAAGTTCTTGCGCTGGCCAAGGCGCTGGCCGAGGCGATGAAAAAGCCTGAAGGTCTGCTGCTGGAACAGGACGCATGAGACCGATGCCAGAAACCGGGTGTCCGGTGCCCGCGCGGGCGGGCTCCGGCACTGCCGACAACTAAAAAAAGGAGGAGAAGATCATGGCGGCCATCCAATCATCGTGGAGCTCGCTGGGCGTGGGTTCCGGACTCGATCTGGAAACGCTGGTGCAGGGGCTGATGCGCGTCGAGCAAAAGCCCCTGGATGCCCTGAAGCAGAAGCTGTCTTCTTACAACACGCGGATTTCCGCGATGGGCACGCTCACGAGTCAGCTCTCGGCCCTGCAAACCGCGGCCCAGGGCATGAAGCCGAGTGCGCTGCAATCGGCGCTCGATAAATTCGGCACGTACACGGGCAAGGTCGGTAACGAGAGCGTCGCGGGCGCGACGATCGGCTCGGGCGCGCAATCCGGGAGTTACACGCTGGAAGTGACGCAGCTCGCGCTGGCGCAGAAGACGCGCATTGATGGCGACGACATTACTATCGGCGGGCAGATCGACTTCACTTTTGCCGATTCGTCGAAGGATTTTTCCGTGACGCCGTCCGGCTCCAGCCTTGCCTCGGTGGCCAACGCCATCAATCAGGCGGGCAAGGGCGTGACGGCGAGCATCATCAACGGCGGGGTCGATGGCCCGCAACTGGTGCTGACAGGCGAGGAAGGGGCGGCCAATGCGTTCGGCGTGGGCGGCGCGGGAATCACCGGCCAGTCCGCCGTCGATGTGAGTGCGTCACAGGATGCGAAGCTGAAAATCGACGGCATCGAAGTGAATAGCGCCTCCAACTCGGTAAAAGGGGTGATCGAAGGCGTCACCCTCGAACTGAAGTCGGTCAACGCCGGTTCGCCCACGACCCTGTCGGTGACGGCGGCCTACGACGACAAGATCAAGACGGCGCTGGAAGGCTTCGTCAAGAGCTTCAACGAAGTGATCGGGAACATCAAGACGCTTGGCTCATACGATAGCGAAACCCAAAAAGCGGGGACGCTCAACGGCCATCGCGTGCTGCGGGAGACGCAGAGCGAGTTGCGCGGCCTGGTCTTCCAGGCGGGCACGACCCTGGACAAGGACGGCGAGTCCATGATGCTCTCGAAGCTGGGCATCACCTTCCAGAAAGACGGCAAGCTCGAACTCGACAGCAGCAAGCTCGCCAAGGCGATTGGGGACGATCCGGCCACGGTAGCCAATTTCGTCGCCGAAATCGGCCGGCGCTTCGATACCGGCGTCAACAAGCTCGCCGGTATCGGCGGTACGGTGCAATCGGCTTCGGACAGCCTGAAAGCCAGCGTCAGCAGCCTGGAAAAACGCCAGACCGCGCTCGAAGACCGGCTGGCGTCGGTCGAAGCCCGTTACCGCAAGCAGTTCAGCGCCCTCGATGTCCTGGTATCGAGCATGAATTCGACCAGTTCTTCTCTGGCGAGCCAGTTGACTTCGATAGCCAGAAGTACGCAGTAACGGAGCGTTTCATCATTTTCCGCAATAGACGGAGGGTTTTCCCATGTTCGGCAGTCACAACAATCCAGCCAGGGCCTATGTGGACATCGGCCACGAATCCGACATCGCCACGGCCAGCCCGCACCGGCTGATCGTGCTGTTGTTCGAGGGGGCCGAAACCGCGATCAATACCGCCAGGGCGCACGCGGAAAAAGGCAACATCGCCGAGCGCGGCGGCAGTCTCTCCAAGGCCATCGACATCATCAGCAACGGACTGAAGGTCAGCCTGGACATGAAGCAGGGGGGAGAGCTGGCCGTCCGGTTGAGCGCGCTTTACGATTACATGGTCTCGCGCCTGTTGTGGGCGAACATGAAGAACGATGTTTCCGCCATGCGGGAAGTTCTCTCGTTGCTTGGTGAAATCCACGGCGCGTGGAAGCAGATCGACCCCGAGAAGCGCAAAACCTGATGCAGCCAGGCCCGTCGGGGGGATAACGTCAGGAGGGTAAAAAAAGCGCCGGCATGCCGGCGCTTTCACAAGGCGGCGGCGGTGCCGCCGAGATCTTTCTTGGTCTTGTTCAGAGTCCCCGCTGTTCCATGAAATAGGTGATGATGCCGAGCGAGCCGGCTTCGGCGGAAGCGGGGCGATTCCAGTCTTCCTCGTAGCTGCCGATCAGCACAGCCAGCACTTCCAACTCGTCGCCTTCGGGCGTGCCGGGCGCGGACTCCCACAACTCATCCACGCGGGCTATCGCGGCGCGGTAATCGTCTTCGGTGTGGATGGGCTTGATGCTTTTCATCGGGGAGGTTTCGCACGATCGTTCCTTTCTATCTACGGCGCCCGATTGCAACACTTGAACGCGGAAACGGACATATTCCCGAATTTTGCGTGCTAATGGTGGAATAATGCCGCCCTTCGACCATCGGTACAGCACATGGCCCATTACTGGGAACGCACCGGCAACACTGCGGTCGCAGACAGTGTGGCGACGATGGCGCGGCATGACATGCCCGCCTGGAACACAGGTTCCGCCTGAGGCGCTGCGCGGAAATATCATGTCTACAATTAAAAAGTCGCGTGCGACTTGCATTACAATCCGAAAGGTCGCTTGCAATTGTGGCTATCGCGGATAGTAATGCGGCCCGTGGCATGATGGGCCTAATTACGTAACTCAAGGGGGATAACCATGCCTGAAGTTGAAGTACCAACCAAAGCCCGGAGGGGACGGCCGCCCTATGAACGGCCCGTGAAGCAGATGGTATCGCTGCGGATGGACATCGACGTGCTCGAAGGCCTGCGGGCCACGGGCAAGGGGTGGCAGACGCGGATCAATGCCATCATGCGAGAGTGGCTGA
>JAIRNL010000223.1 GCA_031258035.1 Azoarcus sp.
TGCGGGGTGCGCTCCGGCCCCAGATAGGGCGTAACGGCGCGCTCGATTGCGCGCGCGTCGAGCACGGTATTGCCGCGCACGATGAACTCGTTGATCGTCACCTTGCGCGCGGGCGCGGCCTCAGGCGCGGCGGCGTCTCGATCGGGATTGGGGTTGGGGGCGGAATCGGGATGGGGAGGCGTCTCCTGCGCCGCCGCCGCCGCGCACCACAGCGCCAGCGTCAGCGCGGCGGCCAGCGGGGCCGGCGCAAACCGTGTTTTTCGTTCAGGCATCTCAGGCATCAAAGAGGTACTCGAATAAATCGTTGGACGATTTCGGCGCGCCAATTGCAAATTACGCCGAGGTTCAAAGACAAGACGAATCCGGCTATCCGAAACCGCAAACTTTTTTGAGAAGGACGGTTTTTGCCAGGGCGGAAGTTGGAAGAGGGTTTCCCTGTTTCCCGATTCCTGACGCCTGTCTTCTCAAACGCCGGAGCCAATGGAAAGGCCGACTGGATGGCTTCGTTCCTCGCTTTTGACGGGGTTGGGGGCGGCCAAGTCGCGCCGCGCCGCAATGACGCTCCTCCCCCCGTCAAAAGCGAGGGGGTCTTATGCCCCCGAAGCAATCCAGAAGCCGCCGGTAACTTTTCCTGTCTCCTGGTTCCTGATGCCTGCCCCCCTCACCGGTATTCCGGATTGGGGCGCAGGGTGAGTTGCAGGATCAGGGGTTGGCGCATGTCGATGGGAGGTGGGGCGAGGATGGGGTGGGAGAGGAGGAAGGCGCGCAGGTCGGCGTCTGTTTGCGGGTCGTCCAGGGTATCGAAGGCGCTTTGCGTTATTTGGCCTTCCGGCGAAATCCAGACGCGCGTCACGATGGAGAGCGGCGTGGCGTGGCCTTCCTGGCGCGTTTGCAGGCGTTCGTGCAGGCGCGAGATCAATTCGCCTGTTCCCTCGCTGAGGCGCGTCTGTAGGGACTTGCCGACCGTTTGCGCGTAGGCTATCCAGTGCGCGGGCGCGGCGGGCGGCTCCGACTGCGCGGCGGCCAATGCCGTCGCCAGCATCGCCGATCCCGCCAGCAGGCGCTTGCCCGTGGATGCCCGCGCTTCTGGCCTTTCGCGCCCTCTCATGGCGAGGGCGCGGAGGATGCCCTTCCAGAAGCCCGCGCCGTCCCCGTCCGTTTCCTGCCCGGCCTTCACCGGGATTCCCGGCTGGCGATCGGGCTGGCGCATTCGGGGGATATTTCCGCGTTGGCGGATGCGCTTATCCCGCAGTCCGGGAGCATCCTTGACACCACCGGTTTGCCGCCGAAGCCCAGCACCTTGACGTCGATGATCGAGGGTCTTGTCTCGCGCGCCTGCCGCTTCACCACGTCCTGCGCCGCCTGTACCGCGCTGTTGGCGGCGGCGGTGGCGTTGGTCAGCGCCCCGATGTTCACCGAGGCCAGTACCGGCAGTCCGGTCGACTCGCCTTCCACCTGGATGTTGTCGGCGTTGAGCACCAGCAAGGCCGCCAGGTTCAGGTTGCCCGCCGCCCGGATGCCCGCGTCGCCCGCGTTGATCACGCCTTTCGGCGCCACCAGGTCCACATCGCCGTCGCCTATCGTGCCGATGCCGCTGCCGCTCATGTCCGCGCGTTCGGTGACGGTGGTGAAGGCATTCACGTCCGTCTCCACGATCGGCCCCGACGGCACGCGCACGGTCTTGGCGCCGCGTCCGGCGTCGACGTCGCCATTGGAAGACCACAGGATCATGTCACTGCCGCGCGCGGTGGCTTCCGGCACGAAGGCCAGCACCCGCGAGCCGTTCACCGTGATGTCGTCGTTGGTGAAGACGCCGATATGGCCGCCCGCCAGGGTGATGATGCCGCGCCCCGCCGGGGGCGTGGTGCTCAGGGCGGCGACTTGCAGTGCCCCGCCTGGGGCGAAGATGTCGATGTCGCCGCCCAGCATCGTGCGCAGCATCATGTCGAAGGCGGTGACGTCGCCCTTCCAGGCGTCGCCCGGAAACAGCGTCCCGATTGCCGCGTAGCCGCGGTTGTAGCCGCCGTTGATCGGGTTGTCGCGGGCGTCGAGCGTGTTCTGGTTGCGCCCGGCCTCGCGCAGTTCCTGCTGGAACACGCGCCGCAGGAACACCTGTTGCGTCAATTCGGGCAGGGCCTGGAAGCGTTCCCACGCCGCCAGCGGGTCGAGCGTCTGGCCGGTGACTTCCGCGATGAACGACACCAGTCCGCGCTGGGTCGTCTTGAGTTCGCCTTCCTCGCCGCGCGTCTCCCGCACGTCCACCAGGTAGAGCGGTATCCGGGTGCCGTCCGCCAGCGTGGTCGTGAGGTAATCCGGCATCGCCGCCACGTTGGCCGGATCCAGATAGGCGCTGGCGAAGGCTTCGTAGCCCACCGCGCCGTTGATGCCGGCCATCACCGTGATCGAGGCGCCTTCCGGCGGCAGATGGGGGATGAGGGCGCCGGGGCTGGTGTCGCCATCCCAACTGTCGTAGTTGCCCACGCTCAACACGTCGACGTTGTAGACGTCGCGCCCGGCGCTGACCACGAGGTTGCCGGGGCCTTGCACGATGTACTCGTAGAGCCTGTCCCAGGCGCCCGCGTAGTTGTTGTTGTTTCCGCCGGTGACGTCGTGTCCGGCTTCCACCAGGGAGACATCCGTCGCGTGGTTGTTGCGCAGGAACAGTCTGCCGCCGCGTATGTCGTTTCCGGCGCGCAGCCACAGCGCCTCGCCCATGGTGACGGAGACGCTGGCGTTGCCCGTGAGGGCGTAGAGGCGGCTCGGCTCGTCGTCACCCACGGTCCAGTCCACGGTGGGGTCTACCCAGCTCGAACTCGCGACCATCTGGGGATTGTAGGGAGACGCCTGGCCTTCCGGGTTGGCGCGGCTGGTCGAGAAACTCCCCGTCAGGTTTTTCGCGGCCAGGACGCGCAGATCGGTTTCATGGCCGGGCAGCAGGGAAAGCCCGCCGCTCTGTATGGCGCCGCCGAAGGCGACGATTCCGGTGGTCGCCGGATAGCGTCCGTTGGCGAGGGTGATGACGTCGCCGCCCACCGAGAAGAGGCTCAGCGCCGTGTCCTCGCTATAGCTGGGCATCGACCCGGCGGCCAGGGTGTTGGTGCCGCCGGAGCTACTCCGGGTATCGAACAGGATGGCGCGCGTCAGCGGGTCGATCACCGTCTGCAAACGCAGTTCCCCGGCGGTGGTGACGGAGAAGGCGGAATCGCCCAGCGCCAGCACCGGCGCGGCGGCGCTGCCCTGCGCCAGCGCGGCGGCGGCAATCGCGCCTTCGCCGCGTCCCACGTAATACTGGCCGCCGCGAATCGCGCCCTCGGCCACCACGGTCATCGCGCCGCCGTTGGCGAGTTCCAGCACCTTGGCCTCGTCTGCCGTCCGTCCGCCGCGCACGCGACCGTGGGTCGGCTGCGCCACCAGCAGGTTGGCGATGTCGCCGCCAGAGTTGATCGAGACGTTGCCGCCGCCCAAGGCCCCCACGCCCAGGTCGAACTTCGCGTAATCCACGTACCAGGTGCTCTGGTTGCCGTCGATGAAGGGGGTTGTGGGCGCCGAGGTGGTCACGGTGCCCTGAGAACCATACTCGACCGAGCGCCCCATGCGGCGCAGCCAGTCGAACACCACGGCGTCGCTCGTGCTGGTCATCGCGCCGCTCACCGAGGCTTGCGTGTCGATGGAAAGGTTGCCGCCCTGGATGCCGTAGGCGGCGGTCAAAAGCGGCGTGGGCGTGACCGTGACCCAATAGCCATACGTGCCGGTCTCGGGATGCTTCGAATACCCGGTCTGGTAATAATCCAGCAGCGAGGGCACGGTGGTGAAGTCCTCCCACTCCGTGGTGTCGGCCTTGCCCGCCGTGTAGATGGCCGAATTGGCGTGGGGCAGCAGCAGGCCGCGTCCCGCCGCAACGTAAAGGTCGCCGGTGCCGGTGCGCGCCAGACGCCCGGCGGCGGCATCGCCCACCACCACGTTGCCCTTGCCTTCCGCCAGGCTGAGCAAGGGCCGCGCCGCCATCACGTCGGCGGCGGAAAGATCCGCCCCCGCCACCAGGCGCAGGGTCCAGGACTCGTCCGCTTGCAGGACGCCATCGGTGGCCGCGGTGCTGAAACCGTCGCTCAGGTTGCCGCCCGTCACCAGGAGATCGCCCGCCGCGCGCAGCGTCAGGCCGCCTTCGCGCTGGGTGAAGAGATCCCGCAGGTTCCAGTCCTCATCCACGGTGAGGTCGCCCGCGCTCTGGATTTCGATGCCGCTCATCACGGCGACCGTGTCGTTGTTCAAGGCGCTCTGGATGGCGCTGGCGTTACCGGCGAAGGTCGCCGCGTCGGCAACCGCCATGTCGCGCACCGCGCCCAGGGTGTCCGCCTCGTAGACCGCCACCGCTTCCAGCACCGCCGAGCGCGCGCCCAGGATTTCGCCAGCGAGCGCCGTCACCGCCACGCCGTCGTGGTCTTCGGTTTGCCGGGCGCGCAGGCGCACGACGCCGCCGTTTTCGCCGCCGGAAACGTCGATGACGCTACCGCTCTTCAGGTGGAGTCGGCCTTCACCCGCATCCAGCAGCACCCGGCCTGAGCCGAGTTCCGTGTCGGTCGCCCGCGCCGCCAGCCGCGCGCCATTTTCCAGCGTCACGCCGTCGCTCGCGCTGATGGCGATATTGCCGCCGTAGCGGGACTGGGCGTCGATTTCGCCCGTCACCGTGACCGTGCCGTTGTCGGCGCCGAGGCGGAAATCGGCCACCCTGGTCAGGCCGTCGATCGACACGTCGCCCCCGCGCACGCGAAAGTCGCGCGCGGCGTCGAACCCCGTTGCGTTGAGCGTCGCGTTCAGGGCCGCGAAATTCCCGAGTTCCGGGAGATCCAGGGAAAACGAGCCGCCTTCCCCGCCATTGCCCGCCCGCGCCGAGAACGTCCCATTCAGCCGCACTTCGCCGCCGTCGGTCTGGATGGACAGGGCGCCGCCGTTGCCGCCGCCCGCGTCGGCGTCCAGATTCAGATGCGCGCCGCCTTCCAGCGCAATGTCGCCCATCGTCGCGGTGAGGCCGACGCGCCCGGCGTTGGCGTAGGCGAACACGTCGAAGAACGCCTTGGCCAGGCCGCTCACGTCGAGGCGCGCGCCCTCGGCCAATATCAGATCGCCGCTGCTGGCCGCGAGGTCGATCGCGCCGCCGCGCGCGACGATGCGCCCGTCCACGCGCACCGTGCCGCCCTTGAGCGCCAGCGACGCGCCCAGGCCGTCCGGCAAATCGCCGGTCGCTTCGCCCTCCGCCCCCGCCAGACGCAACGCGCCTTCGGTGATCCAGGCGTAGTTGGCCGCGTTCTCGCCGCTCAGTACCGGCGTGGTGAGGGTGAGGGCGGCCTCGCCGGCATCCAGTTGGCCGTCGGCCACCGCCACGATGCGCGCGCGTCCGTCCAGCGTCACCCGCCCGAACCCGTCGATGATGACCGCGCCTTCGCCCAGCGTCAGTTCATTGGCCGCCAGCGCCAGACTGCCGCTGCCGGACGCGCCCGCGCTCGCGGCGGTCGCGCCGCTGTTCATCAGGGTCAGGAAGTCGGCCTCCAGGCGCAGGTTGCCGCCGGTATGGCCGTTCACGCGGGCGGCGTCCAGCGTCACCGAAGATAAGCCGCTCTCAAGGAAATCCACCGTGTCGTAGACGTCGATGCTGCTGTAGCTCTTCAGGGTCAGCGCCTCGGCGTCGGCCAGCTGCGCCAGCGCCGCCTCGCCCAGCACCAATCCCTCCGTGCCGCCGCCCAATCCGATGCGTCCCGCCGCCACCGACACCGCCTGGCCGCTGACCAGGGCGTTGGCCGCCAGTTCCGTGGTCTTGGTGGCGTCGATCAGGAGCGCCGCGCCGCCTTCGAGGATCGCGTCCTCTCCAATCGTGACCACGCCATTCGCCGCGCTGGTGGCGCTTCTTTGCACCGCTACCGGGCCAGCGGTGGAGACGCGAACCAGCGCGCCCGAACCCGCGCCGATGATCAGGTCGTTGGCATTGCCGTCCGCCGCGCCAATGGCCCGCAACACGCTGCCGTCGGCAATCCGCACCTCATTGGTGGCGGCGAGGATGATTTCCGGCCCCGTGAGGGCGGTGTCGGCGTCGTTGCGCAATTCAATGTTCTTGCCGATGACCGTCACCCCGGTGCCTTCGGCAGCCTGGCTTCGCGTGCCGCCCAGCAACAGGCTCTCCACGCCGAAGCCGGAAAGCGCGGTCGCGTCGATGATCAGGTAGTCGTCCAGCCCGCCGGCGTCCTGCCCGGCGCCGACGATGGCGATGCGCTCGGCGGCGATGTCCGCCTCGCCGCCGCGCCCGCCCTCGGCGGCCTGCGCCAGCAGCGTGCCGTCCAGCGTCAGATCGAGGGTCCTGAAGACCACCGAACCGGCGTCCGTGCTCAGGCGCGGGGTCACGATATCCACCCCGCTCAGGTGGTAGCGGGTGAGCTTGAAGGCGTCCGAGGCGAAAAAGGCGCTGGCCAGGGCTTCGTTGTATTCGCTGTACTGGCGCATCTGTGCGCCGTCCAGCACCTGCCAGTAGCCGCTGGCGGCCTCTTCCGCGCCGGTGAGCGCGTTGCCCAGGCGACCGGCCATCATCACCGAACCATCGCTCAGGGCGACGCTGCCGGGCAGCGCCCCGAAGGTCGATTTTCCGCCTGTCGGCAGCACCAGGTAAGCGCCCGGCAAGGCCGCGTAGCTGGCCGGCATCAGGGTGTACCAGCCCGCCGACAGGCCGTTGCCGCCCGCCAGCCAGATGCGTTGCCCGGTCGTCCCCGCGCTGCCCGCGGGCGCCACGCCGGAAGTCTCCGACGGCAGCACCGCGTAAGCGCCCGGCAGTTTCAGGATGTCGTGCGAACCGCCCGTGCCGGGCACGAACTCATTGGCGTACAGATCGCCGCCGCCGCGAATGTCGATGACCGCGCCTTCCGCGATGTCCACTTCCGGCGCGTCCAGGGTGACGCGCTTGTCCGGCAACTGGGCGATGCCGGAAGAACCGGCGGGGTCCCAGACAATATAGGGCGTATAAGGCGCGTTCCAGTATTCGTTGTTGCCCAGGAAGCCGTAGGGCGCGATCACGCCGTCGCCGGAGACCGAGGTCAGGCCGCCCGCGCCCAGCGTCAGCGATTCGGCGGCGTTCAGAATGACGCCGCCGAAGGGGGCGTAGAGCGTGCCGGACTGTTCGATGACGGGCGCCGTCAGGGTCAGCGTGCCGCCCGCCGACAGCGGCGTGCCCAGGCGCTGGCCGTTGTCGAGAACGGTAATCGACGTATCCGAGCGAATCGTGGCCTGGGTCGCCGTGGCCGGATAGACGCGCCCCGAAGTGATCGTCAGGCCGCCCGTCACGTCGAGGACGGCGCTGGCCGTGTACTCGTCGCGGGTAAAGCGCAGTTCGCCCGCCGCCAATCGGGTGTCGTCAAAGCCGCGGATCCTGAAGTCGGCGCCATTGGTGGCAAGGTCGATCACCTCCGCCGCGAGGGTGAGCGTTCCGCCGGCGGTCTCCGGCGCGGTTCCCGTGCCGACTCCCGACGCCCTCCCCAGGGAAAGGCAGGCCGCCGCGAGGCGCGCGCTGCCGTCGCCATCGTTCCGAATCACCGGGGTGTAGAGATGGAGGGCGGCGTTCGGGAGCGCCAGGTCGATGTCATCGGCCAGCGTCAGGCCCATGTTGGCGGAGGTGAGGGTGACATCGGAAAACCCCCCCGCCGCGATCAGGGGGGCGGAAACAACCGCCCCGCCGCTGGCCGAGGTGGCAATCTCGCCAATCGTGATCTTCGCGCCGGGCACCATGCCGGTTCCCTGATAGAAATATTCGTTCAACAAGTACACGACGCGCTCGTCGATGGCCGGGTCGTAATCCCACGCGGAAACATAGGTGACGCTCCCGTCGACGGCGTCCGCGGCGGCGCCGTTGACCAGCAGCAGGCCATTGGATGTCGCAACCGATGCCGGCAGGTTGTTGAGCGTCGAGTAAGAGATTCCCGTGTTGCTCAGGGAAATCGTACCCGCGTCCGCATAGTCGCCAAACAGGTTCAGATTGGCCGAACTCGCCGATAGGCGTTGATACCATCTGCCGTCCGCGCCCTGACGCCGCGTCGAGGTTGTGCCCGTTGATGCCTGATCCGTGTCCACATACCAAAGGTAGCTCGATAGCGGCGTAGAGATGAGCTGGCCGCTCGCGCCGCCCTGACTATCCTCCCGAACGCTGAAAACGCCTCCGGCGGCGCCCTCGCCGCCCGCGTCCGCCACGAGGGTGGCGTCCAGGACACCCGCGCCCGTGGTAATCGAAATGCTGCCGCCATCGCTGGCGAGCGCCTGCCCGCGCGTGACCGGCAAGCCGTTTTCACTGGCCGTGTATTCCACGCTGCCGCTCGCGCCGGACACGTCGATCAGGGAACCGGCCTCCAGCGTCATCGTCCCCCCGCTCGCCAGCGACACGCTGCCGCCGTCGAACACCTGCCCGGTCAGGAAACCGTTGCCGCCCCGGTAGATCACCGGCGCGCCCGCCGCCGACAAGAGCGCCCCGTCGGCGAGCAGAAGGTCGTCGGCGGCGTCGATGGCGATGCTGCCCGCCGGCGCTTCGATCTCGCCCAGGAGCGTGATCTGCCCGACGCCCGCCGCCGCCGCCCCCGGGAGCGTGGTGGTGAGCGCGACCGCGCCGCCGGTATCCACGGTGACGCGCGCGCCTTCGCCCAGCCGCAGATCCGCGTTGCCCGCGCTGAGGACGAGGCGGGCCGGCGCGCGCGCGAGGCGCTCTTCATCGCGCGGCGCCCGCGCGGTCAGGACATCCTCCAGCCGCGCGCCGCTCGCCAGGCGCCGCCAATCCATCGTGTCCATGTCCCAGGAAAGCGGCAGGAGCGTGACCTGGGCGCCGTCGGCAATCTCGATGTTGCCGTTGGCGGTAGTCACCGACACGGCGCGAAAGCCGCGCTCCGCGTACAGGGTTTCCGGGAGCGCGAAGACGCCCGCCCCCGCCGCGCCGCCGATTTGCGCGTCGCCCTCGACCATGAGGGAGAGGCTGCCGCCGGAACCCGCCGCCCACCCGGAGAATTCGAGCCTGGAGAGCGCCGCGTTGTCGAAGCCGCGGCCGCTCAAAGAGACGCTGCCCGCGTCGCCCATCGTCAGCGTCGGCCCGCCGTCTTCCAGCCACGCCGCGCCGCCGCCATTGACGGCGATGCTCGCGGCCTCCGCCACCGTCACCTCGTTGGCGCCTAGCCGCACGCTGCCGCCGTCGATGGCCGCCACCGCGCCGCCCTCGCCGGAGAGCGCGTTGATCCACTGCCCGGACACGTCGATGGCCGCGCCTTCGCCCAGCGTCAGCGTGCCGCCCTCGCCGGCCAGGAGGGCGATGTCGCCGCCCGCCGAAGACAGGCGGCCATTCAGCGTGATGTCGATGCCCTCGCCGGTGCCGACGTTACTTTCAATCAGCAAACGGGTCAGCGGCGCGAGTTCCAGCCCGGCCTGGGTATCCAGCGTGAAGTCGCCGCCCAGGTGGAGCGTGATGTCGCCCAGGCCGCTGTCCCGCAGCACGGCGACATCGATCCAGGTGGTCTTGTCGTTATAGCTGCCGCGCGTAAAAGCCGCGTCCAGCGCGGTGGATGCGTCGAACGCCTCGGAAAGGCGCGCCGGCGCGTCGCTGACGATGACCTCACCCAGGAGCCACGAGCGGTCGGAATTGTCGTTGCCGCCGAACGTCCACGTCCCGCTTTGCGCCGCCTTCACCGCGCCGCTCGCCTGCCGCTCGCCCGTGACCACGCCGCCCGCGATGTCGCCTTCCAGCGCCACGCCCTGGTTGACATACATTTGCAGGCTGCCCGCGTCGCGCCCTTCGGAATAACCGTTTTCATAGCGGAGCCCCCCCATGAGCGGCGAGGTATAGGTCTCCGATACCCCCCAGCGGTCATGGCTGTCGATGTACTGTCCCGCGATTCCGGTATAGGCGATGTCCGGTCGCGCGTTGCCCATCGTGTAGATCAGGCCGTCCGCGCCCAGGAGCAGGGTCGTGGTGTTCCAGCCGCCGGTGTAATTGACCGAGCCGCCGGAAATGTCCAGCAGTGAGCCGGGACGGGTAATCAGGTCGCCCGAGGATTTCAGCAGGAGGCTGCCCCCGGCGGTGGAGACTTCCTGCAAGTCGGTCACCCCGACCCCGATCCAGGCCGACACATCGGCGAGCGGCGTGCCCTGCCACGCGCCCGCTTTTCCGCCCCACAGGACGCCGGACATTGGCCCCGACGCGAACACGCCGCTCTCCCGCCGGTCGACCACCACCGTCTGCCCCCTGAGCCAGCTATCGGCGAGGAGCGGCGAATCGCGCAGCTCGTTGATGCGCAAATCCACCTCGACGAAATTGCGATCCATCGCCACATCCACGCCCTGCAACCCGGCCACGCTGACCACCGC
>JAIRNL010000011.1 GCA_031258035.1 Azoarcus sp.
TCATTCGGTGGCGTAAATGGACTGGAGAATGACCGTGGCTCCCCCGTCATGGGTGTCGCTGCTGGCTGTGACCCGGAAACGCTTGCAGTCCGAGGCGGCGTCATTGCCGCAGGGGGCGCTGTCGGAAATATATTCGACGATGTAATAGGGCGGCAGCGAGAGCCCGCTTTGGGCGAACTCGGCCTCCGCTTTGCGCCAAAACGATGTGCCTGATGCGCCGACGTCCTTGTCCCACAATGGCGCGCAATCCGGGTCGGGCGTGTACAGGCCGTCGGAGCGCGCCCCGGCGGGTTCGTCGCAGGAGCCATTTATCTTGAGCGGGGCACGGTCGCCGCCAACCTCGCCCCGCGCCCATTTCTCGGCTTCCCCTTCGCCGATGCGCAGGCCGGCTTCTGCCGACTGAAAAGCCAGATCGCGTTCGCGGGTGGCGGCGCTCATGCGTTCTTCCTGGATGGTGGTGCGCAGGCTGGTGATCGCAAACAGCGCCATGATCGAGAGCAGGACCATGGAAACGATCAGGGTGGCGCCCCGCTGGCATTTGGAAAGGGAATGGTGGCTCATGATGGTGGCAGTAATATCAACGGCGATTCCTGAGGCTCACGGTGTGCATCAGGGTGCGCTCGAACGTGGGGCGGGCGCTGTTGTCGCTCAGGGTGAGGAAGACGCGGACAGCCAGCACCTTGGGCCAGTCCTCGCCGTTGACCCCGCTGGCGTCGAGGTACCCGGACTTCCCGGGGACGAGGTAAGCAAGCGTCATCTTGGTGGCATCGGGAGCGATTTCATCGGCGCTCGCGTTGTTGCCCGTGATGCGGTAGAGGGAGGTGCCGCCGCGATCATTTGCCCCGATGAACCAGACCTCGGGTTGCAACATGGCGAGGTAGTAGGTTCCGGCGCTGGCTCCGGTCTTGGGGACGTAAGTCCCGGCCAGATCAATCGTGGCGGGAGGCGCGTATTCCCCCCCCTCCGGCATGGACGCCGTGGGCCCGCTCACGAACTCCCCGCCCGTGAAAATGGCGCCTTCGCGCGGGTTGCAGGCGAGGATGAGACCGTTCTTATCGAACCCGGATATGGATTGAAGCACGAGTTTGTTGCCGGACTTGCCGATGATCTGGCTCATTCCGCCGTTGCCCGCCTCGGAAGCCAGGGTGATGAAACGCACGCTGTCGCCGGGGTCGAGACCGGTACTGGAATCGGGATATTTGACGGTGTGGGTGCCGCCCCCCGGTTTGGGGATCTGTACGGCGATGCCCGCGAAACCGGCGTCTTTCTTGCCTTCGAGCGCCTGCTTCTCATATTCGCCCGCCGGACACCAACCGTAGGCGGACGTGATCTTGACAGGATCGGGCATCTTCGCGCCGCAGGGGACGCCCCCCACTTCGCGCATGGAGCGGCTCATGAGATCGAAAACGATGCGGGCATTTTCCTGGATGCGGGAAAGCGATTCGATATTGCGGTTGGCTTCGCGGCTGGAGAGAAAGATGCCGATCGCGGCGGCGATGACGATCAGGCCGAGCGCCAGGGAAATCAACACTTCGACGAGCGTCACGCCGCCCTGCCATGGCTGGCGGCGCGGCGGGAGAGTGCGCGAAGAGCGGTTGCCCATCAGAGTTTGCTCCGGCTGATGGATTCTTCGCGGTGCTCGTCCCAGATGACCGTGACGGTGCAAAGGTTGGGGTCTGTCGCGTCGCAATGCACGCCCCCGCATGCGTCGCTGCCCAGATTGGCCTGGAGATTCCCGATCCAGCTCCGGAGATCCTCCGTGGCCACGGAATCCCCGGTGGCGATTGTCGCGGGATTGCAAAGGGGCGCCGTGCTGGCTTCGCCCGGAGATCTGTAAGCCGTCTTGACCGTGCCATCACTTCCCATGTTGGCGCGCATGGCGTCGAGGATGGTGTGCGAGAGGAATGCGGCCTGGGTGCGTCCGAACGCGCTTTCGGCGGCGCGCAGCGACGTGATCTGCATGCTTGCGGCGCCCAGGAGACCAAGGGTCAGGATAAAGACGGAAACGAGCACTTCGATCAGGCTCGATCCGGTTTGCCGTTCAAAAAGGGGAAAAGATATGACTTTTTTCATGGCATCAGCGCCATGTGCTGGAGACGGGATACGGAGAAGACAGACTGGAAATAATTCACGATATTCAGCTAAATTATTCGATGAATCCGGTAATCAATCATGAACCGCATTCCATGGATACTGTCTATGGAGGCTTTGCATTATCGTAATGGCCGCTCGTGGGAACCGCACGCGATAAATACGCAGGGACAATCAATTTGTCACGCGCCACGAAACACGTAAAAATTCCGTCGATGCGCAAACTTTGTTTGCCGCCCGGCGCCGGGCAGGCAGACCTTGCTTCTGGTGATGGGAATGACCAGCCCCCGTAAGGAAATGTCGGAAAAGCGATCCGATCGGACGCCCCGGCGCGCGGCTGCGCACAGGGGGCGGGGGGCGGGGGGCGTGGCCTGTCGGGGCTGCCCCCATGTCGGCCACGCGCTCGATGCCACGGAGGCTCCCGGTCTGGTTCCGGGAGCCTCCGGCAGGAGGATTACACTGATCTCATGGGATGAGGCTGATGACGTACAGGTTGCCGTCGGGGCCGGCCTGGTAGCGGACCACGCGCCCGCGCGCGAGCGGGTAGCGGGAGGCAGCGTCATAGGCTTGCAGGCGTCCCACGCTCTCGTAGGGTTCGCGGTGCGTGACCGTCACCACATCGCCGGGGAGGAATGGGCAAGTCTGCGTTTCCCCATAGTAGTACTGCCTGCCGTTGTAGGACTTGTAGCACACCCGTCCCGTGCTCACGCTGTCCACGCGGATGGATGCGTATTCGTCATGGAAATACACATGGGGCTCGCCGACGCTCGTCTGGATCGACGCGACGCGGTTTGTCATGTCCAGGTTCGCGCTCATGAAAGGCCGGTTACCCAGGCCCAGGAAATCAATGCGATACGTTTTTGCCGGTACGGGAGCCAGCGCCGCCGGGAACGGTGTCGACGTGACGTAAGCGTCCGAAGCACTGAACAGGGTCAGCGCGCCATTGAACGCGACCTGATAGCGAACCGTCTTCGCTTTCGGCAGTTGAAAGCCGGAGAGGGCCTCATAGACCCGCAGCCGTCCCACGCTCTCGTGGGGTTCCTGGTGGGTGATCGAGACGAAATCGCCTGGCTGCAACGGGCAGTTCACGATCGAGCCGGGATAGTGCGCATTGCCGTGAAGCGAGCGATAGCATCCCGGGTAAACAACGCCCGCGCCGTTTTCGACCTTGATCGAGGCATATTCGGTATGGAAATACGAATGCGGGATGCCGGCCATCGTCTGGATCGCGGCCACGCGGCGCGCCGTATCCAAGCTGGCCGCAAGGATCGGCCTGTCGCCGAGACCGCGGATTTCGACCCTGTATACGCCGGCCTGGGCAATGCCCGCGCTCGCGGCGCACAGGGCAAAAGCGCCAAGCGCCGTGAAAACCATCTTTTTGAGATGGATGAAGAAGTGCTCGTTTTTCATGATAGTCCTTGGAAAAGCGTGAAATCCCCCGGGTATGTATGTGACGATGCGGTAATCGGACGCAGGGGAATATCGAAAATGGCGGACTTCCAGATCCTGTTGCCACGCGATATCCCGAATCC
>JAIRNL010000227.1 GCA_031258035.1 Azoarcus sp.
CCGACGCGATTTCGTTCGAGCGGCGTCACCGTGGTGGTGATGGTGGCGGCATATTTGCCGCGGGCCAGGTACTGGCGCTTGATTTCCTGCTCGGCGCGGTCGAGGAGCGCGCGGTCGAAAGCGCGGGATTCAGCCAGTTCGACCTCGCGCAGGCCTTTCATGAGCGCCTCGGTGTCGAACTCCTTGACGCCGACGAAATCAATTTTCGCAATCGCCGGGCGCTCGTCGAGCACCACCACCAGCACGTCGTTATCGGTCTCGACGCGCACGTCGCGGAAAAACCCCGTGTCGAACAGGGCGCGGATCACTTCGTTTGCCCGCGTCTCGTCGAAAACGTCGCCGACCTTGACCGGCAGATAGTTGAACACTGTTCCCGCCTCGGTACGCTGCAAACCTTCGACGCGGATGTCTTTGACGACGAACGGGTTGAAGGCCCAGGCGGGCGCGGAAACGAAAAGGGCCGCGATCAACCCCGTGAGGCATTTGCGATTCATGCGGTTCTTCAGGAAACGAGACGGTTGATGTCGTTGAAAATGGCAAACGCCATGAGCATGAGCAGGAGCGTCAGGCCGATCCGCTGGCCGACTTCCATGACACGCTCGGGGAGTGCGCTGCCCTTGATGAATTCAAGAGCATAATACAGTAAGTGTCCGCCGTCGAGCACCGGCACCGGCAGCAAATTGAGCACCCCGAGGCTGATGCTGACAAATGCCAGGAAGCGGATGAAAGAGACCAGGCCATGTTGGGCCGATTTCCCGGCGAAATCGGCGATCATGATGGGCCCGGAGACATTCTTCAGCGAAATGTGGCCGACGATCATCTGCCCGATGGATTTCAGGCTCAACACGCTCGTCTCCCAGGTCTGGCTCAGCGCGCGCGCCAGCGCGCCGACCGGGCCATAGCGCACCATGACGGTTTGCGCCGAAGTATCGAAACCCACGCCGATGAAGCCGGCCACCGAGCCATCCGGGAGCCGCTTTTCGTCCGGGACGATGGTGAAGTCCCGTTTTTCCCCGTCCCGGCGCACGGCAAACACCCTGCCCTGCCCGGTCGAGGCGCGCACGATCTCCCCGACATCGCCCCCCGTTTCCACCGGCCTGCCGTCGATGGCGATGATCTCATCGCCTTTGCGCAAGCCGGCCCGGGCGGCGGCCCCCTCTTCGAGCACGCTGTCGATGACCGCCGGCGAGGGCGGCAGCGACGGACGCAGGCCCATGGAAATGATCGGATCTTCCTTGCCCGCGTCGTCGAGGGAAAAACCGCGCAGGTCGAGTATCCGAACGGCATCCTCGCCTTCCGTCGTGCGAACCAGCAGGCGTGTCTCGGCGCGGTCGATCGCATGGCGCAGCAAGGCCCAACGCAAATCCGGCCAGCTTTTCACCTCCTCGTCGGCAACAGCCAGCACCAGATCGCCTTCACGCACGCCGGCGGCCTGTGCCGGGCTGCCGTCTACGGCGGTGGGCGCGACGAACGCCCGCAGCTCGACGCTGCCGGCCATGAAGAGCCCCCAGTAGAAAATCACGGCCAACAACAGGTTGAAGACCGGCCCTGCGGCGACGATGGCAATGCGCCGCCCGACCGGCTGGCGGTCGAAAGCGCGGTGCGACTCCCGCTCGTCCACCTCGCCGTCGTCCGCGTTTTCGCCGAGCATCTTGACGTAGCCGCCGAGCGGAAACGCAGCCAGCACCCACTCGGTACCGTCCGCCCCGAAGCGGCGCTTGAAAAGCGGACGGCCAAAGCCGATCGAGAATCGCAGCACCTTGACGCCGCACCAGCGCGCAACCAGATAATGCCCAAGCTCGTGCACCAGGATCAGCAGCCCGAGGGCTACCAGGAAAGGGATGACGTAGTCGATGAGGATGCTCATGGCGTGCTCCGTTTGCTGATTTCGGCGCGGGCGATTTCGCGCGCCAGGGCGTCGATTTCCAGCACGGCGTCGATGGTGGATGCTTCGCGCCGTTCGGCGCGTTCCAGCGTGGCGGCAATGACGTCGGCAATGCGACGAAAACCCAGCCGCCGATTGAGAAAGGCTTGCACGGCTTCTTCGTTGGCGGCATTGAGCGCGGCTGGCGCGGAGCCGCCGGCTTCGAGCGCCCGATAAGCCAGCGCGAGACACGGGAAACGTTCAAAATCCGGACGCTCGAAGTCCAGGGCGGAGATACCGAAAAAGTCGAGCGCGCCCACGCCCGAACCGATCCGCGCCGGCCAGGCCATGGCATGGGCGATCGGAATGCGCATGTCGGGATTGCCGAGTTGGGCGACGACCGAGCCGTCGATGTAGTCGACCATCGAATGAATGATGCTCTGCGGATGAACGACGACTTCGATCCGATTGGCGGGCAGGCCGAACAGCCAATGGGCCTCGATCACTTCCAGGCCCTTGTTCATCATGGTCGCGGAATCGACCGAAATCTTGCGCCCCATCGCCCAGACCGGGTGGGCGCAGGCATCCTCCGGCGAGACGGTCTCCAGCGCCGCAAGCGGCGTGCCGCGGAACGGCCCACCCGAAGCGGTCAGCAGGATGCGCCGTATTCCCGACGCATCCGGATCGCGCCGGTAATCGTCGGGGAGCGCCTGGAAAATCGCGTTGTGCTCACTGTCGATCGGCAGCAGGCAGGCATTGGACGAGGCCACCGCCTCCATGAAGAGCCGCCCCGACATCACCAGGGCTTCCTTATTGGCAAGCAGCACTTTCTTGCCGGCGCGCACGGCAGCCAGCGTCGGTTCCAGCCCCGCCGCGCCCACGATGGCCGCCATCACCATATGCGCCTCGGGCGCGCGCGCCACTTCGCACAAGGCTTGCGCGCCGCCGAGGACTTCGGTCTGGCAGGACGCATTCCGCAACAGGCGCCGCAATTCCCCGGCCGCGGTCTCGTCCGCCATCACCGCATAGCGCGGGGAATGCCGCAGGCACAGATGGGCGAGGGATTCGGTGTCACGGTATGCCGTGAGAGCGAAGACCGAATAACGTTCGGGATGGCGGGCAACGACATCGAGCGTGCTCGTGCCGATCGAGCCGGTCGCGCCGAGGATGACGAGTTGCCGGGACGACGCGGGTGGGAAGTCGATCATGGCCAGACAGTCACCCGAAGATGATGAAGACGAAGATGAAAATGGATGCGGACAACGCGGGCAGCGCCGAAGTCAGGCTGTCGATCCGGTCGAGAATGCCGCCATGTCCGGGCAGGAGATTGCTGCTGTCTTTCACGCCCGCCTGACGCTTGAGCAGCGACTCGAACAGATCGCCGACGATGCTCAGCGCAGTCAGGCCGACGCTCAACACCAGCGTCACGGCAAATGCGCCGACGGGAAAGGATTCGTTGCCGGACACCGCCACCGTGAAAACAATGCCGCAATACGCCATCACACCAAGCGCGGCCCCGAACGCGCCGGCCCATGTTTTCCCCGGACTGATGCTGGGAGCGAGCTTTGTGCGGCCAAATGCCCGACCGGAAAAATAAGCCGCGATATCGGCAATCCAGACGGGCGCGGCGGCAAGGAGCACAGCCACGGGGTGGATGTCCCGCAAGAAAGCGAACATGAACAAAGGCGGCAACAAAACGACGCCGCCGACCAGGGCCGCGCGCCAGACGCGCAGCGGCCACTTGTATTTCAGCCACAATGGCGCGACCAGCACCCAGAATGCGACGGCAGGCAAAGCGAGCACCCAAAAAAACATCGCATGCGCCGGATCGACCCCCACATGGATTACCTCTTCGCTCCAGCCCCACTGCTGCTGCGCAGGAACGAAAAACAGCACGCCCAGCGCCGCCGCATAGGCAACCCGCGCCTTTCCGCACCAGCCCGCGAGCCCCCCCCACTCCCAGGCCGCCGCCGCGCAAATCAGCGCGCACAACGCGATCCAGGCGACACGGGGAAGGAAAAAAAGCGCCCCCCCCAGACCGGCAAGCAGGAAAACCGCCGTGATGATCCGCGTCTTAAGCATGGCGCCCCATGCCGTCGTCAGCCAGTTGCTCGCTGGTGCGGCCGAAACGGCGCTCGCGCTCCTGATAGGAAACGATGGCCTGATCGAGCGTATGCGCATCGAAATCGGGCCACAAGGTGTCGGTGAAATACAGCTCGGAATAAGCCAGTTGCCAGAGCAGGAAATTGCTGATTCGCTGCTCGCCGCCCGTGCGGATGAAAAGATCGGGTTCGGGGGCGAAATTCATCGACAGCTCGGCGTCGACCGCCGCCTCGCTCACTTCAGTCAGGCCCGGCGTCCGGGCGAGCACGCGGTTGACCGCGGAGAGCACATCCCAGCGTCCGCCGTAGTTGGCGGCGATGGTCAGATGCAGGCGGGTATTGCCGGCGGTGAGATCCTCGGCGGCGGCAATGGCCTTGACCAACGCCGGCTCGAAACGCGTCCGCTCGCCGATGACGCGAAAGCGGATGCCATTTTCGTGCAAACGGCTCACTTCCTTTTGCAACGATTTGATGAAAAGCTGCATCAGGAAACTCACCTCATCGGCGGGGCGGCGCCAGTTCTCGGAACTGAACGCGAACACGGTCAGGTATTCGACGCCGCGCTCGATCGCCGCGCGTATCGTCCCCCGCAAGGCTTCCACCCCCTTGCTATGCCCGGCCATCCTGGGCAAAAAACGCTTGCGCGCCCAGCGACCGTTGCCGTCCATGATGATGGCGACATGGCGCGGCACCGCGCCGACGACCGGCACGGCCTGGGTGGAACTGGTAAAACTCCGATCCGCCATCAAGATTCTCCACGCCTCGCCCCGGCGCTGCCGGAGTGGCCATCGGCAGATCAGATCTGCATCAGTTCCTGCTCTTTGTGAGCGAGCAACTTATCAATCTCGGCCACGTAATGATCGGTGAGTTTCTGGATATTTTCCTCGGCCCGGCGCTCCTCGTCTTCCGAGATAGTCTTGTCCTTGACCGCATCCTTGAGGTGCTGGTTGGCGTCGCGGCGCAGGTTGCGCACCGCCACCCTGGCATTCTCGCCCTCGTGCCTGACGATCCTGGTCAGCTCGCGCCGACGCTCCTCGGTGAGCGCCGGCATCGGCACCCGGATGATTTCGCCGGTATTCGCGGGATTCACCCCGAGGTCGGAATCGCGGATCGCCCGCTCCACCTTCGCCACCATCGGCTTTTCCCACGGCTGCACACCGATGGTGCGCGCGTCGATCAAGGTGACGTTGGCAACCTGGGCAACCGGAACCATGCTTCCATAATATTCGACGAGTATGTGGTCGAGCAGGCCGGTGTGAGCGCGACCGGTGCGTATCTTGGCGAGATCGCCCTTGAGCGTCTCGACGGTTTTCTGCATCTTGTGCTCGATCGTTTTCTTGAGCTCGGGAATCATGGATAACCCTCAGGAATGAACCAGTGTGCCTTCGTCCTCGCCGATGACGACCCTGCGCAGGGCGCCGGACTTGAAGATCGAAAAGACGTTGATCGGCAGCTTCTGGTCGCGGCACAGCGCGAACGCGGTGGCGTCAAGCACCGCCAGATTGCGGGCGATGGCCTCGTCGAAGCTGATGCGGGAGAAACGCTGCGCGGAAGGCTCTTTTTTGGGATCGGCGGTATAGATGCCATCCACCTTGGTTGCCTTGAGAACGATCTGCGCGCCGATTTCGGCACCGCGCAGGGCCGCCGCGGTATCGGTGGTAAAAAACGGGTTGCCCGTGCCGGCGGCGAAAACAACCACCCGTCCCGCCTCGAGATGGCGGATGGCGCGGCCGCGGATGTAAGGCTCGACCACCTGGTCGATGCGCAGCGCCGATTGCACGCGGGCGGGCAGCCCCTCGCGGCGCATCGCGTCCGCGAGCGCCATGGCGTTCATGACCGTGGCGAGCATACCCATATAATCGGCGGCGGCGCGATCCATGCCGCCCGCCGCGCCCGCCATGCCGCGAAAAATATTACCGCCACCGATCACGACGCCGATCTGCACGCCCAGCCTCGAAACCTCGGCGATCTCGGAGACGATGCGCGAAAGCATGGCGTCATCGATGCCATAGCCGCCTCCGCCCATCAGGGCTTCGCCGGAGAGCTTGAGCAGGATGCGCGAATAGGCGGGCGCGGCGGCAGTCATGACGGGGAAGGCACCTTATCTTTCGCCGCCGCCGCGGCCTGCTGCGCCACTTCGGCGGCGAAGTCGGAAGATTTCTTCTCGATCCCCTCACCGACGACATAGAGCACGAAACCCGCCACCGTCGCGCCCCGGGCCTTCAGCAATTGCTCGATGGTCTGCTTGCCGTCTTCCGCCTTGACGAAAACCTGTCCGAGCAAGGTGACTTCCTTGAGGAATTTCTGCACCGAGCCTTCGGCGATCTTTTCCAGCATGTTCTCGGGCTTGCCGGATTCGCGCGCCTTTTCGAGCGCGATGCGGCGCTCGGTGTCGAGCAGCGCGGCATCCACGCCAGAGGCGTCGAGCGCCTTCGGCTTGGAAGCGGCGATGTGCATCGACAGATCCTTGCCCAACTGCTCGTCGCCGCCGACGAGATCGAGCAGCACGCCGATCCGGGCGCCGCCGTGGATATAGGAATAAAGCCTGCCCTGGGCCTCGACGCGCTGGAAACGGCGCAGCGTCATGTTTTCGCCGATCTTGCCCACCAGCGCGCTGCGGGTCGATTCCACCGAGCCTTCGCCAAGCGGCAGGCCCGAAAGCGCCGCGACATCGGCCGGCGCCCTGTCGGCCACGAGTTCCGCCGCGCTCTTCACCAGGGCGATGAAATCGTCATTCCTGGCGACGAAATCGGTTTCACAATTGCCTTCCAGAATCGCGCCCAGCTTGCCGTCGCCGACGATGTAGACCGCCACCACGCCCTCGGCGGTAATGCGCGCCGCAGCCTTGGTCGCCTTGTTGCCCAACTTGACGCGCAGGATTTCCTCGGCCTTGGCCATATCGCCGCCCGCCTCCGAGAGCGCCTTCTTGCATTCCATCATCGGCGCGTCGGTTTTCTCGCGCAGATCCTTGACCATGCTTGCGGTAATTTCCGCCATGCTAACTGACTCCTTGTTCGTATTCACGGCACGCGGCGGACACGATCCGCCGCAACGGGTTTCGGACGAAATCAGGCTTCGGCCTGCTCGCCGCCCTCCTCATCCTCGAGTTCGATGAATTCCTCGCTGCCTTCCGCCTCGACGATTTCCGTCCGCGCCTGACTGCGGCCTTGCAGCACGGCATCGGCCACGCCCCGCGCATAGAGACGGATGGCGCGGGAAGAATCGTCGTTGCCGGGGATCACATAATCCACGCCATCGGGCGAGTGGTTCGTATCGACCACCGCGACGACCGGGATGCCCAGTTTTTGCGCTTCGGTAATGGCGATTTTGTGATAACCGACGTCGATCACGAACAAGGCATCGGGCAGGCCGCCCATGTCCTTGATGCCGCCGATCGACTTGTGCAGTTTTTCCAGCTCGCGCCGCGTCATCAGGGCTTCGCGCTTGGAGAGCGTCTCGACCGAGCCGTCTGCGACCAGCGCCTCCAGCTCCTTCAGGCGCTTGATCGACTGCTTGACCGTCTTGAAATTGGTGAGCATACCGCCCAACCAGCGTTCATCGACGTACGGCATGCTGGCGCGCCGGGCCTCCTCGGCGAGAATCTCGCGCGCCTGGCGCTTGGTGCTCACAAAGAGGATCGTGCCGCGGTTGGACACGAGCTTGCGCACGAAATCCATTGCTTCGTTGTACTTGACCAGCGTCTTTTCGAGATTGACGATGTGGATCTTGTTGCGGTGGCCGAAGATGTAAGGTGCCATCTTCGGGTTCCAGAAGCGGGTTTGGTGGCCAAAATGGACGCCCGCTTCGAGCATCTGGCGCATCGTGACAGACATGTGTGGTGTAACTCCGATTTTCAGGGTTGTCCTCCGCCGGTGCCCGCCGGAACCTCCCGAAAGAAGCCCCGACCCGTATCGCCGCAT
>JAIRNL010000096.1 GCA_031258035.1 Azoarcus sp.
ACGGTTTGACAGCTTGGGCAACGGGTCAGCATCAGGAACGGGGGGTGGGCCTGCGGGAAAGGTACGCTAGATAATAAATCATCGCCCGCCTGGCGCGTGCGCCGCGCGCGTTCTTTTGCTCCTGCAAGAACAAATCCGTCAGCGGCGGCCTTGCAGCCTGACCCATCCTTCGCGGGCGGCGCCGATTCCGAGGGCGACCCAGGGCGCCCAGGCGGCGATGACTTGCGCGGCCTGTTGTTCGAGGACGCCGGAGAGCGCCACCCGGCCGCCGTCGGCGATTCTCGCCGCGATGGCCGGCGCCAGCGCGCAAAGCGGGTTGGTGAGGATGTTGGCGACGACGAGGTCGAAGGTCGCCTCCAGCGGCGTGTCTGGGCGCTGTGTTCGCAGGGCGTCGGCGACGCCGTTGCGCGCGGCATTGTCGCGCGCGGTCTCCAGGGCGTGCTCGTCGATGTCGAGGCCGAGCACCGCTTTCGCGCCGAGGCGGGCGGCAGCGATGCCGAGAATGCCCGAGCCGCAGCCGTAGTCGAGCACCGAACAGCCTGGGCGCACGTTTTCGCACAGCCATTCCAGGCACAGGTGGGTGGTCGGGTGCGAGCCGGTGCCAAAAGCCATGCCGGGATCGAGTTGGATGTTGATGGCGTCGGGATCGGGCGCTTCGTGCCAGGACGGCACGATCCACAGGCGTTCGCCGATGCGCAGGGGGGCGAACTGGTTTTGCGTGAGTTGCACCCAGTTCTGTTCGGCCACTTCGTCGACGCCGAAAGGCGGAACGGTCTCGAATGCCGCCGCTGCGGCAGCCGCGGTGACAAGTTCGCCGACGGCGGCGCCGGACTCGAACAGGGCAATTACCCGGCTATGCGCCCACAGGCTCGCCGGCGACTGTCCGGGTTCGCCGAATTGCGGCGTCTCGGCGGCGGTGCCGGCGTCGGCATCCTCGATCGACACCGAAAGCGCCCCCGCTTCCAGGAGCGCTTCCGACAGGGCTTCGGCGCGCCCGGCATCGGCCTGGATCGAAACGGAAAGCCACATCGCGGGCGGCCTCAATCGGTCTTGACTTCGGTGAGATCAGCCAGGCGTTCTTCGAGATAGTGGATGCTGGCGCCGCCCTCGATGAAGTGGCTGTCGAGCATCAGGGCCTGGTGGAGCGGGACATTGGTCTTGATGCCGGCGACGGCCATCTCCGAGAGCGCGATGCGCATGCGGCGGATGGCCTGTTCGCGCGTGTCGCCATGGGCGATGATCTTGCCGATCATCGAATCGTAATGCTGCGGCACGACATAGCCGTTGTAGACGTGGGAATCGACCCGCACGCCGGGGCCGCCGGGCGTGTGCCAGTTGGTGATCCGCCCCGGCGAGGGCGTGAACTTGAAGGGGTCTTCGGCGTTGATCCGGCACTCGATGGCATGGCCGCGCAAGGTGATGTCGCGCTGGCGGAACCGCAGCGCCTCTCCGGCGGCAACGCGAATCTGGGTCTGGACGATGTCGATGCCGGTGATGAGTTCGGTGACCGGGTGCTCGACCTGTACCCGTGTGTTCATTTCGATGAAATAGAACTCGCCGTTTTCGTAGAGGAACTCGAAGGTGCCCGCGCCGCGGTAGCCGATCTTGCGGCAGGCCTTGGCGCAACGCTCGCCGATGCTGGCGATCAGCTTGCGGTCGATGCCCGGCGCGGGCGCTTCCTCGATCACTTTCTGGTGACGGCGCTGCATCGAGCAGTCGCGCTCGCCCAGATAGACCGCGTTGCCCTGCTGGTCGGCCATGACCTGGATTTCGACGTGGCGCGGGTTTTCGAGGAATTTTTCCATGTACACCACGGGATTGCCGAACGCGGCCTGCGCTTCGGCCTGCGTCGTGGCCACGGCGTTGAGCAGCGCCGCCTCGGTGTGCACCACCCGCATGCCCCGTCCGCCGCCGCCGCCCGCGGCCTTGATGATGACGGGGTATCCGATGGCGCGGGCGATCTTCACGATTTCCCTGCCGTCTTCCGGCAGGGCGCCGTCCGAGCCGGGCACACAGGGCACGCCCGCGGACTTCATCGCGTTCTTGGCCGAAACCTTGTCGCCCATGAGCCGGATCGTTTCCGGGCGCGGGCCGATGAAAACGAAGCCGGATTGCTCGACCCGCTCGGCGAAATCGGCATTCTCGGACAGGAAACCGTAGCCGGGATGGATGGCCTCGGCGTCGGTCACTTCCGCCGCCGAGATGATGGCGGGGACGTTGAGGTAGCTCTGCGCGGAAGGCGCGGGGCCGATACATACCGATTCGTCGGCGAGTTTGACGTACTTGGCCTCGGTGTCGGCCTCGGAGTGCACGGCGACGACCTTGATGCCCAGCTCCCGGCAGGCGCGCAGTATCCGCAGGGCGACCTCGCCCCGGTTGGCAATGAGAATCTTCTCGAACATGGCGCTCAACCGATCACGAACAGGGGCTGGCCGAATTCGACCGGCTGGGCGTTTTCGATCAGCACGGCCTTGATCACGCCGGCGATGTCGGCTTCGATTTCGTTCATCAGCTTCATCGCCTCGATGATGCACAGCCGGTCGCCGACGGCGACGTTCTGGCCGACTTCGACCAATGGCGCGGCTCCCGGCGCGGAAGCGCGGTAGAAGGTGCCGACCATCGGCGATTTCACCACATGCCCTTCGGGCAGCGTGCTGGCGTCGGCGGCGTCGCCGGGGGTTTCGGGCGCGGCGGTGGCGGCAGGCGGCGGGGCGTAGATGGGCTGGTGCGCGACGGCATGCGCGGCCAGGTGCTTGGCGATGCGAACCTTTTCTTCGCCTTCGGTGACTTCGAGCTCGGAAATGCCGGATTCCTGAACGAGATCGATGAGTTTCTTGAGTTTACGCAAATCCATGTCGTGCTCCGAAAAGCTGGGACGATTGATTGATGGGGAAGGCTGTCGGAGGGATTCCGTCCGGCGGGCGAGCGCGGCGTCAGCCGGCCTGCTCGCGCAACTGGGCGAGGGCGAAATCCACTGCGGCCAGATAGCCGTGGGCGCCGAGGCCGCAAATCACGCCCACCGCGAGATCGGAAAAATACGAGTGGCGGCGGAAAGATTCGCGGTTGTGGATATTGGACAGGTGCACTTCCACGAACGGGATGCTCACGGCAGCCAGGGCATCGCGCAGGGCGATGCTGGTATGGGTGTAAGCGGCCGGGTTGATGATGATGAAGTCGATGCCTTCGACCGGCGCGGCCTGGATGCGGTCGATGAGCTGGCCTTCGTGATTGCTCTGGAAAGATTCGAGCTGTACGCCATCGGCGCGCGCGCGGGACGCCATGGCGATGTGAATGTCGGCGAGGGTCGTGCGTCCGTAGGTCTCCGGCTCCCGCGCGCCGAGCAGGTTGAGGTTCGGGCCATGGAGAGCCAGGATGCGGCGCTGCGGAAGAGGGGGGGCTTTGCGGCGTTTTTGTTGCGTCATGGTCGGAGTTTGGCGCAGTTGGCGACACTTTGTCCAGTGTGGATGTCTCGTGCGGCGTGATGCGGATGTTGAGCCAGGGGCGCGCTCATGCCTGTTCGCTTGTGGTGGCGAGCAATGCTTCGACCTGGGCAAGCCGGGCGCGTGGCTGGCGGCGACCGCGCTCGGCCCCCGCCGGGTAAATGGAAAGTCTTGCCAGGACGCCTTCCCAATCGAGGGCGAGCACCACTTCGGGGGCGCCGGGCATCGGTTTGCGCACGTCGCGGTGTTCAAAGGCGAACCCGGCATCGATGAGAAAAATTTCGACGTCCTTGGCGCTTTCCGGGAAAAGGTCGAGTTCGATTTCGGCGTAGCGACCCGCGGTGCCGTCGAGCGCGCCGCCGGTCAGGTAGGGCCTGAAATCGCCGAGCCATCGCATCAGTCTCACCGCCGCCGCCCGCATGTGGACGAGGCGCGCAGTCTGCTCCTCGCCCTGGTACAGCATCTGCCAGGCGCGCAGTTCGGCTTCGACTTCGGTGTTGGCCGGCAGTGGCTCGCAGTCGCCGAGGCCAAGCTGGCGGGCGGCCTTGCGTTTGGCGAACCCGAAATCGCCGACGCCGTCCTCGGCCATCATGCGCGCGGCGAGCGCGGCGATTTCGCGGCGGCGTTGCGCGCTTCGGGAAGAGGAACCATGTTGCGCCATGGGAAATAATCGCTTTCGGGTAGAATCCGCCCATTCTACACGGGGCGTCTGAATTCATGCACATTCACATTCTTGGCATCTGCGGCACCTTCATGGGCGGGATGGCACAACTGGCCGCGGCTTCCGGACACAAGGTCACTGGCTGCGACGCCAACGTCTATCCGCCGATGAGCGAGCAGCTACAGGCGGCGGGCATTGTGCTCACCGAAGGGTTCGACGCCGCCCAGACGGGCCTGAAACCCGACATGTTCGTGATCGGCAACGCCATCTCGCGCGGCAATCCGTTGCTGGAAGCGATTCTCGACCAGGGTTTGCCCTATGTTTCCGGCCCGCAATGGCTGGCCGAGCACATCTTGCAGGGGCGCTGGGTGCTCGGCGTGGCGGGCACGCACGGCAAGACCACCACGGCGGCGATGCTCGCCTTCATCCTGGAAAAAGAGGGGCTCGATCCCGGTTTCCTGATCGGTGGCGTACCGCTGGATTTCGGCGTTTCCGCCCGTCTCGGCAAGACGCCCCTCTTCGTGATCGAGGCCGACGAATACGACACCGCTTTCTGCGACAAGCGTTCCAAGTTCGTGCATTACCGGCCGCGCACCGTGATCCTGAACAACCTGGAATTCGATCATGCGGACATCTTCTCCGATCTGGCGGCGATCGAGACACAGTTTCACCATCTCGTGCGTACCCTGCCCGTTTCGGGCCGCATCATCGCCAATGCCAGGGAAGAGAGTCTGAAAAAAGTGCTCGCGCGCGGCTGCTGGACGCCGGTGGACTGGTTCAATGCCTGGAAGGACGGGTGGGGCGTGGAGGGCGACGATGCCACCGGCAGCCTCGTCATTTACGACGACGGCGGTGAGATCGGCCGCACGCGGTGGCAATTGACCGGCGCCCACAACCGCGCCAACGCCTGCGCGGCGCTCCTGGCTGCGCGCCATGTCGGGGTGGCCCCCGCCGACGGGCTCGCGGCCCTGGCTGAATTCAACAACGTCAAGCGTCGCCTGGAAGTGCGCGGCGAGGCCGGAGGCGTGAAGGTCTATGACGACTTTGCCCACCACCCCACCGCCATTGCGGCGACGCTCGACGGCCTGCGCCGCAAGGTGGGCCCGGCGGCGCGAATCCTCGCCGTGCTGGAGCCGCGCTCCAACACCATGAAGATGGGAACAATGAAAGACCGGCTCGCGGCCAGCCTGCGCCAGGCCGACCGGGTGTTCTGCTACAGCGCCCATCTGGGGTGGGACGCCGCCGCCGCCCTGTCATCACTGGGCGAGCATCAGTCCTGCCACGATGATCTCGCCGGTCTGGTGGCGGCGGTGGCCGCCGAAGCGCGTCCTGGCGACCACGTGCTGGCCATGAGCAACGGCGGCTTCGGCGGCGTCCACCAGAAACTGCTCGACGCGCTTGCCGCCCCCTGAAATCTCAGGGGGCCTCGGGTGGGGAGGCGCTGGTATCGTCGATCTTCTGGGCTTCGTTCTCGCCGACGTACTCGAACACCTTGACGACCCTTTTCACGCCACGGCTGGTACGGGCGATTTCCGCCGCCTGGTTGCCCTCGGCCTGGGTGACGAGTCCGAGCAGGAAGACGACGCCGGCCTCGGTGATGACCTTGATGTGGTTGAAAGAGAACTGGGCGTTATTGAGGAAGCGCGTTTTCACATTGGAAGTGATGAGGGAGTCGTTGCTGCGATCAGTCAGCGATGAGGCCGGGCCGACGACCAGTTCGTTGACGACGGAGCGCACGTTGGCGACACCCCTGACCAGACGCTCGGCTTCGGCGCGCGCGCTGTCGTTTTGCACCTCGCCGGTGAGCAGCACATTGCGGTTGTATGAGGTGACGACGACGTGGTTGAGGGTGCCGAAATGCTTGCGCACGGTATCGGCCGCCTTCCATTCGATGCTTTCGTCATCGACGTAGGCGCCAGGGGTGCGGCGGTCGGCGATCATGACCGCACCTGCGCCTATCCCGACGGCGACGAGTGGAAAGCAGCCCTGCAACAGGGCCGCGCCGGCGAGGGCGAACGCGCCGAGCAGCAGTGCGCGGCGGCCGGGGAACGGTGAGGTATTCATCAGTCTTCTACTCCAAGTAACAAACAGTCGATGCCGTCGCACAGGCAATGCAGGACGAGCAGGTGGATTTCCTGGATGCGCGCGGTGCGGTCGGCGGGCACGCACAAATGGACGTCGTTGGGGGACAATGCCTCCGCGATTTTGCCGCCGCCCTTGCCCGTGAGGGCCACGACGCGCATTTCGCGCTCGTGCGCGGCGGCGATGGCCGCCAGGACGTTGGGCGAATCGCCGCTGGTCGAAATCCCCAGCAACACGTCGCCCGACTGGCCCAGGGCGCGAACCTGTTTTGCGAAGACCTGTACGAAATCGTAATCGTTGCCGATCGACGTCAGTACCGAACTGTCGGTCGTCAGTGCCACGGCAGCCAGCGGCGGGCGTTCCATCTCGAACCTGTTGACCAGTTCGGCGGCAAAATGCTGCGCGTCGGCCGCCGAGCCGCCATTGCCGCAGGCGAGGATCTTGCCGTTGTCGAGCAGGCAGGCCGTCATGGCCTCGACCGCCTCCGCCACTGGCGGAGCCAGCCACTCGACGGCGGCGAGCTTGGCGCGGGCGCTGTCTTCGAACTGGCGGGAAATGCGGTCGATCAGATTCATGGGTTCATACTGAAAAGGTTGCGGAAAACCGGGTTGGAAGTCTAGCATGTGCGTCCGGAGCGGCAGAATGTTCTTGCTTGCGAAGGCTTCTGGCTAAAAGGAGGGGGCAAGCCGATGGAACTTCTGCTCTGGCGACACGCCGATGCGTTGCATGGCGTCCCCGACATCGGGCGTGAGCTGTCGACGCGCGGGTGGCGGCAGGCCCGCAAGGTTGCGGCATGGCTCGACGAGCATGCTCCCGCGGGTTTGCGCCTTCTGGTCAGCCCCGCCGTTCGTACCCGCCAGACGGCCGCCTGTTTTCGTGCGGACGAAAGCGCCATGCGGTTCCATGCGCCGCTTTTCGATGGCGCCACGCCGGGGGAGATCCTGGCTCTCCTCGACTGGCCGCGCGCGTCCACACCCGCGCTCGTCGTTGGCCATCAACCCCTGTTGGGCGAAATTGCCGCCTGCCTGTTGGGCGATGCGCCGTTTCCTCCCTCGTTCCGCAAAGGCGCATTGTGGTGGCTGCGCAGCGAGCCGGAGCAGGGGCGGGCACGGCTCGCGCGGGTCGTGGAAGCGGACGTACCGCCGCTGCCGTAGCGCGTCCGTTGCCGGGTGTTTTTCCTTGTTTCTCCTCCATCAGGGCAATCGCATTTAAGAAATGAGCCCGAGTCCCAAGAGGGAAGCGCGATAGTCGGGGAGACGCTCGGCGGTTTTACGGCGTGAGCGCAGGCTGCGCCTGGGGTACCGCGTATCCTGGCGCAGCAGGGACAGGGCAAACTTTCGCAACGTCGAGAGATTTTGCGGCGCGTGATCCTTACGCACCCGGCACGCATCTTCCCGGAAGGTTACATCGAGCACCCAGTGCGGTCGATTCTCGATGCCCCAGTGGGCCCGCGCCGCCTGGGCAAAGGCCTCGGCCCCGGCAATGCCTTTCGAGCCGATGTAGTACGAGTATTCGGTCGAGCTCTTGCCGTGGATGTCCCGCGAACGTTTCATCAGGCCCACGCCCGAGAGCTTCGGCCAGCGTTGCCGGATCGAGCGATCCATCCCGTCCAGGCGGCTTACCCAGACGGCTTGGCGAGTCTCGATCCGACCGTGGTCTTTCTCGATCGTTTCGTGCCGGCTTATCTCTCAAATCGTGCCGCTGCGCAGGCCCCGGTCGCGGATCGGGCAGCACGGCAAACGTTTACGTCAGTGTCATTTTTCGCTCCAGACAAAAATCGGAAGTCAACCTGATTTCGGCCGAGTTTACA
>JAIRNL010000231.1 GCA_031258035.1 Azoarcus sp.
GTTTCACGCCCGAGGCGGCGAGTGCTTCGAGCGTCGGCAGGGTAGGGGGTTGCAACCATGCGGCGGTGCCGAAACGGGACTGGAAGGTGACTTTCCACTTTTCCGGCGCCAGCGCCAGCGCCTCGCCAAGCAGGCGGGCGGTGAGAAGGCATTCGGCGTGGTAAGGGTCGCCCAGGTCGTCGGTGCGTTTCGGCTGTCCGTGAAAGCTCATCACCAGGCAATCGCCCTGACCGTGATCCGCCCAATGTTCGCGCACGCTCGAAGCCAGCGCGGCGATGTAGCCGGGGTCGTCGGGGAAGCTGCGCACGAAGCGCAACTCGGGCAGGTTGCGCCACGACTGCATGGCGCGCGCGACTTCGTCCAGGGCGCTGGCTGTGGTGCTGGCGGCGAATTGCGGGTAGAGCGGTACGACGAGGATGCGGGCGCAGCCTTGCGTGCGCAGGCCGTCGAGCGTTTCGGCAATGGCGGGCGCGCCGTAGCGCATCGCCCAGTCGACGGCAATGTCGTCATCCTGGCGGGCGAGCGCGGCAGCCAGGAGCGCGGCCTGGCGTTCGGTGCTTACCTTGAGCGGCGAGCCTTCCGCCGTCCAGATGCTGGCATATTTCCGGGCCGATTTCGCGGGGCGAACGGCGAGAACGAGGCCGTTCAGGATCGGCCACCATACGAGGCGCGGCAATTCGACCACCCTCGGATCGGACAGAAACTGGCGCAGCCATGGGCGCAACGCCGCCGCGGTCGGGGCGGCGGGCGTGCCGAGATTGACCAGCAGGACGCCCGTGCGGCGGCGCGCGCGCGCCGGATCTGGCTCGGGCCGGAAGCGGGCCATGGGGGTCAGGCGTTGGAAGACAGCGCGCTCGACAAGAGCCGCGCGGTGATGTCGACGATGGGAATCACCCGGTCGTAAGCCATGCGGGTGGGGCCGATCACGCCCACCGAGCCGACCACGCGCCCGTCGACCTCGTAGGGCGCTGTCACCACGCTGCACCCGCCAAGCTGGATGAGGCCCGATTCGTCGCCGATGAAAATCTGCACCCCTTCGGCATTTCGGGAGAGGTCGAGCAATTGCATCAGGCTCGTGCGTTGCTCGAACAGCCGGAACAACTCCCGCAGGCGCGACATGTTGGAGGAGAGGTCTTCGACATCGAGCAGATTGGTTTCGCCCGAAATCACGTAATTGACCGGGCTTTCCTCCGCGACCGCGGAGCCTGCCTCGACCGCCGCCGCCATCAGTTCGCTCATGTCGTTCTTCAGCCTGCGCAACTCGGCCTGGAGATGCCGGCGGATTTCGTCGAAGGCTTGTCCCGCGTAGTGTTCGTTGAGATAGCTGGCCGCCGCGGCCAGTTCGTCCGCCGAATAGGGGCGGCGCGTGAGCAGGATGCGGTTCTGCACGTCGCCGTCGGTGGTGACGATGATGAGCAGGATGCGGTTCTGGGCAAGGCCGATGAATTCGATCTGGCGGATGAGCGCCGCCTCCCGGCGCGGCACCACGACGATGCCGGCGAAACGGGTCAGTTCCGAGAGCAGGTGCGAGGCCGAGCTGATCAGCTTTTGCGGCTGCCCTGGTTGAAGCCGGGTCTTGAGCTTCTGCACCCGGCCCGTTTCCACGGGTTGCACCGTGAGCAGCGTATCGACGAAGAAGCGATAGCCGAGCGCCGTCGGCACCCGTCCGGCCGAAGTGTGCGGGCTGGCGATGTAGCCCATCTCTTCGAGGTCGCTCATCACGTTGCGTATCGTGGCCGGCGACAGTTCCAGGCCGGAGCTGCGCGAGAGCGCGCGCGAGCCGACCGGCTGGCCGTCGGCGATGTAGCGCTCGATCAGCGTCTTGAGCAGGACGCGGGAGCGGTTGTCGAGCGGATGCGTGGTGGTGTCGGGCATGGTTTCCGGATTCTAACTTCTAACAAGCCAGGCGCGGGTACGCATGGAACGGGCCGAATGTGGTTTAATCCGAGCGCCATGGCGCGCAAATTCAACACTATCTCCCTGATTGGCAAATTCCAGAGCACGGACGGCGCCGCCGTGACGGTGCTCGATCTCGCCGGCTATCTGCGCGAGCGCGGATTCGATGTCTGGGTCGAACAGGACACGGCCACCGCCATCGGCGGGGCCGCCGGCGATTTCACCACGGCCGCCTACGAAAAAATCGCCGCCGAGGCCGATCTCGTCGTCGTCGTCGGCGGCGATGGCACCCTGCTCAACGCCGCGCGGCGCATGGGCGAACGCGCGGTGCCGCTGGTGGGTGTCAATCTTGGCCGGCTCGGCTTTCTCACCGACCTGTCGCGCGCCGATGCGCGCCGGCAACTGGGCGAAATCCTCGACGGGCGCTATCGCGCCGAATCGCGCTTCATGCTCGACGCCGAGGTGATACGCGCCGGCGAGCGCATTTTCCACACCCTGGCGCTCAACGACGTCGTGGTGAACCGGGGCAATCTCGGGCGCATGATCGAGTTCGAGTTGCGGGTCGACGGAGAGTTTGTCTACACCCTGCTCTCGGACGGCATGATCATCGCCACACCGACCGGCTCGACGGCCTACGCGCTGGCGGCCAACGGCCCCATTCTCCATCCGGGCGTGCCCGGCATCGCGCTCGTTCCCCTGTGCCCGCAGGCCCTTTCCGCCCGGCCGGTGACATTGCCGGATACCAGCCGCATCGAGATCGTGCTGATGCCCCCGCACGACGCCCGCATCCATTTCGACGGCGCGGCGTATTGCGACGGACGCGCGGGCGACCGTCTGCGGATCGTGCGCTCGCCGCTGGCTGTACGGTTGCTGCATCCCGAGGGGTACAGCTATTTTTCCATGCTGCGCGAAAAACTCCATTGGAGCGCCGCCATGCCGCGGCCCTGACCGCCCCGGGATACGGCGCGACATCCTTATCCTCCGCTCATGCTGCAACGCCTCTCCATCCGCGATTTTGTCATCGTCGACCGGCTCGAACTCGAATTCGCCGACGGTTTCGGGGCGCTCACCGGCGAGACGGGCGCGGGCAAATCCATCCTGCTCGGCGCCCTGGGGCTCGCGCTCGGCGAGCGCGCCGACGCCAGCGTGGTGCGCGGCGGCCGCGACAAGGCCGACATCGTCGCCGAGTTCGACCTTCCCCCGGGCGCGGCGCTGGCTGCCTGGCTTGCCGAGCAGGAACTGGATGCCGACGAAGGTCTCCTGATCCTGCGCCGGGTCGTCGACGCCGGCGGTCGTTCCAGGTCCTGGATCAACGGCACGCCGGCGACGCTCGCGCAATTGCGCTCCCTTGGGCAATGGCTGGCGGACATCCACGGCCAGCACGCCCATCACGCCCTCTTGCGCGCCGAAACCCAGCGCGACCTGCTCGACACCCATGCCGGCGCCACGGGACTGGCTGCCGAAGTCGCCGCGCACTGGCGCGAATGGCAACGCCTGGCTGGTTTGCGGCAGGCGGCGGAGCGGGATACGGCGGCCTCCGCCCGCGAACGCGAATTGCTCGGCTGGCAGCTCAAGGAACTGGAAGAACTGGCATTCGATGCCGACCAATGGCGCGAGATCAACGCCGAACATGGCCGGCTGGCTCATGCCGCCGACCTGGTGGGGGGGGTCGGCGAAGTGCTCGATGGCCTGGGCGACGGAGAGCGGGCGGTACGCGCCGCCCTCGGGCATTGCGCGAGCCGCCTGGGCGCGATGACCGCCATCGACCCGGCGCTGGCTGAAGTCCGCGACCTGCTCGATGCGGCGGCGATCCAGGCCGACGAAGCCCTGCACGCGCTGCGCCGCTACCGCGACCGGCTCGATCTCGATCCGGCCCGGCTTGCCGAAATCGAACGCCGCATCGGCGCGGTGATGGATGTGGCGCGCAAGCACCGGGTGGCGGCGGAAGAACTGCCGGCGTTGGTTGCCGACTGGCGGGCGCGCCTCGATGCGCTCGAAGCCAGCGCCGACCCGGCGCGCCTGGCTGCCGCCGAGGAGGCCGCGCGCGCGGCGTTCGAGGCCGCCGCGGCGCGGCTGACCGAAGCGCGCCGCGCCGCGGCGGCGGCGTTGTCGGCCGAGATCACCGGGGCCATGCAGTCGCTGGCTATGGCGGGCGGCAAGTTCGAGGCGGCCCTGATTGCCGGCGAACCCTCGGCGCATGGCCGGGAAACGGTCGAATTTCAAGTTGCCGCCAATCAGGGGCAGACTTTGCGCGCGCTCGCCAAGGTGGCCTCTGGCGGCGAGCTGTCGAGAATCGGGCTTGCCATCCAGGTGATGACCAGCCGCGATTCGGCGACGCCGACCCTGATCTTCGACGAAGTCGACGTCGGCATCGGCGGGCGGGTGGCGGAAATCGTCGGGCAGTCATTGCACCGTCTCGGGCGGGATCGGCAAGTGTTGTGCGTGACGCATCTTCCGCAGGTCGCCGCCCGCGCCGACTGGCAATGGCAGATCGCCAAGGAAACCCGCGACAACCAGACACTGAGCGCGGTCACGCCGCTCGCCGGTTCGACGCGCGTCGAGGAAATCGCCCGCATGCTGGGCGGCGTGGAGATCACCGATACCACGCGGCGTCATGCGGCGGAGATGCTGGCGTCGCCCGGAAGTATGTGAATGGCCGCCGCCGATGGCGGCCATGCCAG
>JAIRNL010000100.1 GCA_031258035.1 Azoarcus sp.
ATGCCCGGCCAGATAGTCGAGGCAGCCTTATCGGACGACGGCTGGTTGGCTGTCAGCGATAAGGACGATTACTTCCGCCTCTGGGATGTCGCCACAGGCAGCCTTGCGGGACAGCACCATGGGACGTATCTTCAGTTGCTGAGATTCCAACCAGGCGGCAATAAATTGATGGCAGCCAGTGGCGGTGGCATCACGGTTTTCGCGCTTCCGGAGAGAACGGGGCGATGACGACCACGCTTCGTGCATTCGCCCCATATTTGTTGCCGCTGTTGCTTGCCGGTTGCCCGAGCGCGCCGGTTGCGCCTGACCATGTCGAAGTTGGGTCTGCGCCCGACCTGGAAGTGCTTTACTCGGTAAATTTGCTTTATATGAGTTTGGACTTTCTCGTATTTTCCGAAGATGGCAGCACATTTGCGGCAGGGGGAGTATCCGACGGTATCGGTCTATATCGAATCAGTGATTACTCAAAACAGGAAAGGCACTATGAAAGAGAGCGGAGTGTTCGTGATTGGCTCCCAGGATATGGCAAGCCAACGGCTGATATAATAGACGTTGGTTATATTGACGCAAACACTTGGTATTTCTCCGCAGTTACTAGAGCCTTTTGCAAAACACTCCCCCTGCCAATTGGGTCATCCGCGCTGCGCGTTCTTGAAGGGAGGTTTGCCTCCGCCCCCCTTGGTCGGGCATCGTCGGGCCGCGTTCATGCACAGGACAGAACGATCCGAAAGCTCGCAGCGCCCATGATGTGACATCTCGCCCAAGGCCCGACACGCCGTCGTCGGCTTCCTCCCACGAAGTTGCGCCCCGCCGCCAATTTTTTTATCCGTCTCACCTCTTTCACCCATCGAAACATTCTTACGAAGAGTTATCATTAACAGAACAATTCATGCAACAATGCCATGCATACACACCATCATTTCGCCGCGCCCACCGCGCCGGATGCCGTGACACTCGCGCTGATCGGCCATCCCAACGTCGGTAAATCGGTACTCTTTCACCGCCTGACCGGCACCTATGTCAACGTCTCGAACTACCCCGGCACCACCGTGGAAGTCGCGCGGGCGACGGCGCGGTTCGATAAATCGGTCTCGCTGCTCGATACGCCGGGCGTGCTCGCGCTGCCGGCGCGCAGCGACGACGAGCGCGCGACGATGCGGGCGTTGCTCCACGAAAACCTCCGTCTCGTCATCCAGGTGGGCGACGCCAAGAACCTGCGCCGCACCCTGAGCCTGACCGCGCTCCTGGCTGAACTCGGGACGCCGCTGGCGATGGCGCTCAACATGACCGACGAAGCGCGGACGCGAGGCATGGAAGTGGATGTGGCCGCGCTCTCCGAGGCGCTGGGCACGCCGGTGGTCGCCACCGTCGCCACCAGCAGCGAAGGGGTGCCGGCGCTCATCGACGCGCTGGCTCACGCCAAGGCGCCCGAGCCGCTGCTGCGCTATGACACCGAATCGGAAGCGGCCATCGCAACAATCGCGGCGCTGCTCACGGAGCGGGCGCCACACCCGCATCTCTCCGCGCGCGGGCTGGCCATCCTGCTCCTGGGGCGCGACGGTGAAGTCGAAAACTGGCTCGCGGCGCAACCCGGCGGTGCGGAAATCCTCGCCTGCGTCGCGGAAATCGCCCCCGTCGGCGGGCGCGATTCCCTGCCCGCGCGGCTGGCGCGCGAGCGCGGACGCGCCGCCGAGGCGCTGGCGCGCACCGTGACCCGGCAAACGGCCAATGCCGATCGCCCCCTGTCGCTGCTCGTCGGGCAGCTGGCTGTGCACCCGCTGTGGGGTTGGCCGCTGTTGCTGGCTGTACTGCTCGCGGTGTATTTCTTCGTCGGCGATTTCGGGGCAAGCACCCTGGTCGGACTCATGGAAGAGAACTTTTTCGGCGACTACCTCAACCCGGCGGTCACGACGTTCGTGCAGAAATACATCGGCCCGGAATGGCTCGTCGACATGCTGGTCGGGGAATACGGCCTGTGGACGATGGGGATGACTTACGCCCTCGCCCTGATCCTGCCCATCGTCACCACCTTCTTTCTCGCTTTCGGCGTGCTGGAAGATTCAGGCTACTTCACGCGGCTGTCGGTGGTCGCCAACCGCACTTTCGCCGCCATCGGGCTCAACGGACGCGCGGTATTACCGATGGTGCTGGGGCTGGGCTGCGTGACCATGGCGACGCTTACCACGCGCATCCTGCACACACCGCGCGAACGCCTGATCACCACGTTCCTGCTCGCGCTCGCCATTCCCTGTTCGGCGCAACTCGGCGTGGTGCTCGGCGTATTGGGCGCCATCTCCTTCGCGGCGGCGGCGATCTGGGGCCTTTGCATCGTCCTGATCCTGCTCGTCGTCGGCTGGCTTGCCGGACGGCTCGTCAAAGGCCGCCGCGTGCCGCTGCTCACCGAATTGCCGCCGATGCGCATGCCGGTGCTGGGCAATGTGCTCAAGAAAACCGGCGCACGTCTCAAGTGGTATCTCATCGAGGTAATTCCGCTTTTCCTGCTCGGCACCTTCATCATGTTCGCGCTCGACCGCCTCGGCGTGCTGCCGTGGATCATCGAGACCGGCAAGCCGCTCGTCACCGGCTGGCTGGGGTTGCCGCCCGAAGCGAGCGCCGCTTTCGTGATGGGTTTCTTGCGGCGAGACTTCGGCGCGACGGGACTCTTCGCGCTGGAAAGCCAATTGAGCACCCTGCAAGCCATCGTCGGCATGGTCACGATCACCCTGTTCGTGCCCTGTGTCGCCAGCGTGATGATCATCGCCAAGGAACAGGGAATACGCATCGCCACCCTGATGCTGGCCATCATCACGCCGACGGCGTTTCTCGTCGGCGGTCTGCTCAATCATTTCCTGCGTCTTTTCATGTGAGCCCGCCATGACTTCCCACACCGCGCGCATCCGCCTCACTGGCACCCCTGTCGGCAGCCACGTCCGCCTGGCTGAATTCGGCGAGGAAATCGACCCCCTGCAACGCGAACAACTCCTGGCTTATGGCCTCTCCACGCCGCAGGCCGTCACCGTGCTGCAACAACGCCCCATGACGATCGTGTTGTGCGAGCATATGGAACTGGCCCTGGAGCACATCGTGGCGCACCACATCTGGGTCGAAGAAGCGTAGCGCGCGAAATCTCGCGCCGGGAAAGGAGAAAACGGGAGCGGATCATGGAAAGGACACCTTGCCCCTGGGCCCTCGGCGTCGATGCGAACTACCTCCGCTACCATGACGAGGAATGGGGCGTCCCGCGTTACGACGATCCGGGACAATTTGAATTCCTCATCCTGGAATCGGCGCAGGCGGGACTTTCCTGGAATACCATTCTCAAAAAACGCGAAGGCTACCGGCGCTGCTTTGCCGGCTTCGACCCCGAAAAGGTTGCCTGCTTCACGGCGCGGGAAGTGGATCGGCTGATGGCCGACACCGCCATCGTGCGCAATCGCAGAAAAATAGAAAGCGCCGTGGCGAACGCCCGCCTTTTCCTGGAAATTGCCGCCGAACATGGCAGCTTCAGCGCCTGGCTATGGCGGTTCGTGGAAGGAAAGCCCATCCAGAATGCCTGGAAGGACAGGCGCGAGGTGCCCCCCGCCAGCCCTCTCTCCGACGCCATCGCAAGGGAAATGAAACAACGGGGCTTCAGGTTCATGGGCAGCACCATCGTCTACGCCCACATGCAGGCCACGGGCATGGTAAACGACCACCTGGTTTCGTG
>JAIRNL010000140.1 GCA_031258035.1 Azoarcus sp.
CCGATCCTCGAAATCAATCCCCACCATCCGGCGGTGCTGCGCCTCAAGGACGAGGACAGGCAGTTCGACGACTGGGCGGCGGTATTGTTCGACCAGGCCCTGCTGGCCGAGGGCGGCACGCTGGATGACCCGGCGAGCTTCGTCAAGCGCATCAACCAGTTGATGCTGGCTGTGAGTGCTGGCTGATGCCGCAATGGCGGGGCGGATCGCTTTCCCGTTTATGCGGGGGGTGTATCCCCCGCATGCGACGGAACCCCTCGATACCTCCCCGCTGGCGCTGTCCATGTAGCAGCAAAAAGGGAAAGGTGAGGTAGACAGTGGTAGGATGTGACGCCGATAGTTACCACACCTACCTGAATGGAACACCAATCGCCATGCATCGCGCACTGATCGCACACACTCCCCTGGGGGAAAAGTGGTGGGCGACAAGCCTGACCGGGACGGAATCGCTCTCCAGCCTCTACGAATTCACCCTTGGCCTCAAATCGGAAAGCCCCAACATCGACTGCCAGGCGATCATCGGCGAAGTGGCGGCGGTCGAACTCGAAGCGCAGAACGGCATCCGGCGCTATTTCTCGGGCCAGATCGTCAAAGCCCTGGCGTGCGGCAAAAAGGGCGGGCACTGGGCTTACGAAGTCCTCCTTGCCCCGAAACTCTGGCACGCTTCGCGGCGGGCGGATTTCAAAATCTGGCAGAACCGCAGCGTGCGGGAAATTGCCAACGAAGTTCTCGGCAACAACGCCCTGCGTTTCGACTGGCGCTTAAAGAACCAATATAAAACATGGACTTATCTCGTCCAGTACGGCGAAACCGACCTCAATTTCCTCTCGCGCCTTTTTGAGCACGAAGGCATTTACTATTGGTTCGAGCACGGCACGAAAGGCGAAACCCTGGTTCTCGGCGATCATTTCACCACCCACATGCCTTTTGGCGGCTACGAAACCATCCCCTTTTACCCGCCCGACCAGGCGCGCGCCGACGAAGACCACTACTACGGCTGGCGCGCCGCCCGTCGCCCCGACCCTGGTCGTTTCCAGCACAGCGACTACGATTTCGAGCGCCCTTGGAAAAACCTTGCCACCCGGTACGAAGATCCGCGCGGGCACTGGTTCGACCAATACGAAATTTACGCCTACCCCGGCGACTACATCGAAGAGGCCGATGGCAGGCACTACGCCATGGCGCGTCTGGATGCCTTGCAGAGAAAGCAGGACGTCACCCTGCTCGAAGGCCGCGTGCGCGGCGCGATCCCCGGCTGCACTTTCACGCTGCGCCGGCACCCGCGCGCGGATCAGAACCGGGAACTGCTCATCACCAGGGCGGCTTACACCATCGAGAACAACGAATACGAAGGCGCGGGCCATACGGGCGAAGGCGCGCACTTTCACGTCAATATCGAAACCATTCCCTACGGGCGGCAATACTGCGCCCCGCAAAAGACCCCGAAACCGCGCACGCGCGGCCCGGAGACCGCTGTCGTCGTCGGCCCGCCGGGCAGCGAAATCCACACCGACAAGTATGGACGGGTCAAGGTGCACTTCCACTGGGATCGCTACGGCCAAAAAGACGGCAAGGACTCCTGCTGGATTCGCGTGGCCTACCCGTGGGCGGGAACGAACTTCGGCGGCATCCACATCCCGCGCGTCGGCCAGGAAGTCATCGTCGACTATGAGCACGGCGACCCGGATCGCCCGATCATCACTGGCCGGGTCTACAACGCCGAACAGATGCCGCCGTGGGACTTGCCGGCGAACAACACCCAATCGGGCATCCTGACCCGCTCCAGCCCGAAAGGGACGCCGGATAACGCCAACGCCCTGCGTTTCGAGGACGCCAAGGGCGAAGAACAAGTCTGGCTGCACGCCGAGCGCAACCAGGACATCGAAGTCGAAGTCGACGAAACCCACTGGGTGGGCCAGGATCGCGCCAAGACCATCGACCGCGATGAGACCACGGTCGTACATCGGCATCGTACCGAAACGGTCGATGGCAACGAGACGATCACGGTTCACCAGAACCGGACGGAGGAAGTCGACGGCAACGAAAGCGTCACCATCCACAAGAACCGCAGCAAGACAGTCGACAAGAACGAAACGGACAGGATCGGCAAATCCTGGTCGACCCGGGTGGGCCGAACCAAAACCGAGACCATCGGCATGGCCTATATGCAAAACGTCGGCATGGGCCGGCTGGAGAACGTCGGGCTGGGCTACAGTCTCAACGTCGGGCTGATGATGAACACGGTGGTCGGGGTGAATCAGTCGACGCAGGTCGGCAACAACATCACTTTCACGGCGGGCGACAGCATCACGCTCCAGGTCGGCAAAAGCGTGCTGGTCATGAAATCGGACGGAACGATCACCCTGAACGGCAACGACTTTACCGTGACCCTGACCAACGAGCAGGTCGTCAAGGCGGACGGCAACATCATCCTCAAGGGAGCGAAGATCCTTGAAAACTGAAATCCCGCCCGAATTCCCCGCGGCGACGGGATCGACCGCCCCCCTGGAAGCCCTGCTGCAACGTTCACCCAAAACAGCCGATGCCGTGCGCGAGGCCGCCGCCCCCCAGGCGAACCGGGTGCTGCTCGGTACCTTGAAAGGGTTTGACGAAGCGGGGCGCGCCTGCGTCCAGATAGACGGGCAAGCGCGTCAGCAAGTCTGTGCCGGTGCGCTGGCGGCGCTGCGAGAGCAGGATGTCGGGCGGCGCATTGCGCTGGGCTTCGCGGGCGGGGAAGCGCAACACCTCATCATCCTGGGCTTGCTGCACGAGACCGCCGCGCAAATCAGCAGTCCGCGGTACCTCCGCATCGAACAGGACGAATCGCACACCCTCATCGAAGCCGGCGAAACGCTGGAGCTGCGTTGCGGCGAAGCGGTCGTCCTGCTGCGCTCCGATGGGCGGATCGAACTGCGCGGCGCCTACATCACCAGCCATGCCAGCGCGGGGCAGCGGATCCGCGGCGGTTCCGTGCAGATCAACTGAGGCGCGCGAAGATGGAACTGGTCGTTGCCTCCCGGCATCATCTTTGCGATTTCTTTTCCGCGCTCGATGTCAGCGGGCGGGAGCATCTGGTGGTCATCGTCAAGGCCACCTGGACGCTTCCCGTCACGCGTAGCCGCCCGCGTCCGATTGCGCCACAGCCGCTTGCCGTGACCGACGAGTACTATGGCGCGCCGGGCGAGTCGGCGATGCGCTATGGGGCGGACTACGTGCGTTTCAAACCGCGTTGCGACGTGTTGTTCGACGCCTGCGCGCATGCGCCCGCGGGCAGGCCGGTGCGCTATCTCGATGTTCTCGCGCGGATCGGCAACTGGCAAAAGGCCATCCAGGTTGCCGGCCCGAGACAATGGCAGCAGGGCCTGCTCGGGCTTGCGCCCGGCCGGCCCGAACCATTTACCCGGATGCCCCTGCATTACGGGCACGCCTTCGGCGGTGCGCGCGAATACGTCCAGGGCGGCCAGAAACTGAGCGAAGCCCTGTTGAGCAACCCCGTGGGCAAAGGCTGGGGCGGGCGGCACACCTCGCACACGCTGGCGGCCCAGCCCATGCCCAACCTGGAATACCCGAAGGATCCCGTGCGCAGTCCTGATGGCCGCCACCTGCCGGCGGCGTTGAGCGCGGTGGGCCGCCACTGGCTGCCGCGCAGCCAATATGCGGGCACCTGCGACGAGACCTGGCGGCGCGAAGTCGCGCCCTTCCTGCCGGAAGACTTCGACGAACGTTTCTTCCTGTGCGCGCCGCCGGATCAACAGATCGACACCCCGCAAGGGGGCGAGGAAGTGAGCCTGGGCAACCTGCTGGCGGATGCGCCGGTGCTGAACTTCAGGCTGCCGCCCCTCTCCGGCATGCAGGTGCGCATCCTGCGCAAGGACTACAGCGCCGAGACGCTGGCCGCGCCGGTCGATACGCTGTTCTTCGAGACCGAGCAAAAACGCTTTTCGGCGATCTGGCGCGCCAGCACGCCGATTCGCCGACGTATCCAGGAATTCGACACCATCGCGGTTGGCGCTGTCGACCCGCGCTGGTGGCAGGCGCGCAGCCTGGGCGTGGCGAGCGGCGGCTGCGTGGGGTGTTCTTCGCGGGAGGTGGCGACATGAGCGCGGCGCCCGCCCCGGAGAAAATGCGTCCGCTGCGCGTGGTGGCCAGCGGCATCTGCTGCGCGGTCGGCTAC
>JAIRNL010000237.1 GCA_031258035.1 Azoarcus sp.
GATATAGATTACCTGAAAGGCACCAGTTCCCGGCTGGGCGTGGGCGCTCGCCTGACGCGCGAGGAAATGCTGCAACTGGCGCTGATGTCGTCGGAGAATCGTGCCGCCTCGGCGCTGGCGCGCAATTATCCGGGCGGACGCGCCGCGTTCGTGGAAACGATGAATGCCCAGGCCCGCCTGTTCGGCATGGGCGACACCCGCTTTTACGACAGCACCGGGCTGACGCCGCGCAACATCTCCAGTCCGCGCGACCTTTCCCAACTGGTGATGGCGGCGGCGCGCTACCCGCTGATTCGTGAATTCACCACCGCCACCGAGCGCTACGTCTACGTCGACGGGCAGGCAAAACGCTTCCGCAACACCAACGGCCTGGTCAGGAGCGCGGACTGGAACATCAGCGTTTCCAAGACCGGCTATATCAGTGAAGCCGGCCGCTGCCTGGTGATGCAGGCGTGGATGAGCGGGCAGCCGCTGGTGATCGTGCTGATGGACGCAAATGGCCGCAACATGCGCACCGTCGACGCCCAACGGGTGCGTCTGTGGCTGGAAGAACGGCCGGAACTACTGGCTGCCGGTCGAAGGCCGCCGCAAGGTTGATCCGGACGACGACCTGTCGCGGAAAATGAAAAAGCGCGGAGGGAATTTTCCCTCCGCGCTTTTTTCCCATACCGGATTGCAATGTATCGCCCCGTTGCGGCGTGATGCGGCGGGGAGCATTGTGCGGGGCGATTGAACGGCTCGGCGAAATCAGGAATTGCCGGACGGCGAAGTTACCGATGGTGGCGATTCCTGCCGCCGCCCCGGCGGTTGCCGCGCTGCGGCGGGGAGCGATGATCGACCCGGTGAGACAACCTGGCTTGACGCGGCGCCCTGTAGCCGACGCGCGCTGGTGCATGGACGAACGGCGCGGGAGCCACGACGACAGGCGGCAGGGTCGCGCTTGCGATGGCCGCCGGCACGAGCAGGGGCGCCAGCAATATGTCGCGGACGACGTTTCCGTGGGCCGAGGCGGGGGCGCTGATACAGGCGCCGGCAACGAGCAAAGTAGCCAGTGCGGCGCGCGAGGTCTTGCGAAGTTCCATGACGATCTCCTGGAGTGTGTTGGCGCTTGCGACATTTCATCGGGTTGCGCCGGGGTTGAACATGGGCGTCACGATACCGTTTCGCCTTGGTGCGGTCTTGTCCGGGAGGTAGAAATGTGTATGCGCTTGTAGCCTTTGTTTGCAATCGGCGTCGGTGGAGAGCGCAACGATGCCGCGACCGCCCGGGGCGGACTTGTTCTTTCCGCGGGGATTGGTAGCAGGCTCTCAGACGAGCCTGCGGAAATCCTTGTAATCGAGTTTGTAGCGTTGCATGCGCAGCGTGAGCATGCGCCGGGTGAGGCCGAGTTGCACGGCGGCGGCGCTGACGCTGCCGTGATGGAGCTTGAGCGCCTCGACGATCATCTCGATGGCCTTGCTGCTTTCGACGACTCTGCCGCGGCATTCGCTCAGATCGCGTTTACAGCGCCGGCGCGCACGCGCTTCCGCTGTTTCTGCGTCGGAAGCCTTGTCGTTTACCGCAGGTTCATGATTCAAGGCGCCTCCCGAATTGTCGCCCCGATGGGCGATACAGGGACTCAACGCAAGAACGATGCCAGGGAGACGATCCCGTCGCATCGCTTCCGGCGGCAACGGGCCGCGCCTGCCCGATGCGTGGCCCGGTCACCGGCGATGGCTTTCCCTCTTGCGAATACCGCGTCCCGCTCGCCCGATTGTGGCATGGTGGGAACCACGACCCGCGCCGCCTGCCGGGCCGCCCCGACCAATGCGCCTGAACACCGACATGTCCCCCATTCATTACGCCATCCGTCCCTCGCGCCCTGAGGCGCATCTGTTTGAAGTCCGTTGCACGGTGCCGGAGCCAGATCCGGACGGGCAGCGTTTCAGCCTGCCGGTGTGGATTCCCGGCAGCTACATGATCCGCGAGTTCGCGCGCCACATCGTGAGCCTGAAAGCGGAAACGCCCGCGCGCGCGGTGGCGCTCGACAAGCTCGACAAACACACCTGGCAGGCGGCGAAAATCCCGCGCGGACAGCCGTTGACGCTGATTTACGAAATCTATGCCTGGGATTTGTCGGTGCGTGCCGCGCACCTCGACCGGACGCACGGTTTTTTCAACGGCAGCAGTGTCTTCCTGGCTGTCGAAAACCAGACGGACGCCCCTTGCCTGGTGGACATCCAGCCGCCGGCAAGCGGCGGCGAAAGCTGGCGCGTGGCGACTACCCTGCCGACCGCCGAAGGCGAGCCGGGCGCGGCGGCGGCATACGGCTTTGGCCTTCATCGCGCCGCCGATTACGACGAACTGATCGACCACCCGGTCGAAATGGGCGTGTTTACGCTTGAGCATTTCGAGGCCGGCGGCGTGCGGCACGACATCGTGCTCAGCGGCCGCCACGATTGCGACACGGCAAGACTCAAGGCCGATCTCGCCCGCGTGTGCCAATGGCAGATCGACCTGTTCGGCGCGCCGCCGCCGATGGAACGCTATCTTTTCCTGACGCAGGCGGTGGATGAAGGCTACGGCGGTCTCGAACACCGCGCCTCGACCGCGCTCATCGCCCGCCGCGACGACTTGCCCCATCCCGGCATGGAGGGCCTGCCCGACGGCTACAAGACCTATCTCGGCCTGTGCAGCCATGAATACTTTCATACCTGGAACGTCAAGCGGATCAAGCCGGCGGCCTTTTCGCCCCATGATCTGGCGCGCGAGAACCATACCCGGCTGTTGTGGGCATTCGAGGGGATCACTTCGTACTATGACGATCTCGCCCTGGCTCGCGCCGGGGTCATCGGCATCGACGACTATCTCGGCTTGCTGGCCAAAACCGTCTCGTCGCTCTTGAAGACACCGGGACGGCGTCGCCAGAGCGTGGCGGCCTCTTCGTTCGACGCCTGGACGCATTACTACCGCCAGGACGAAAACTCGCCCAATGCCACCGTCAGCTATTACGTCAAGGGCGGGCTGATCGCGCTGGCACTCGACTTGCAATTGCGCGCCGCCAGCGAAGGGAGTCGCAGTCTCGACGACGTGATGCGCGCGTTGTGGCGGCGATATGGCCTGGAAGGCGTCGGGGTGCCCGAGGACGGTATTTTTGCCGTGGTCGGCGATATCGGCGGCGCGGGCCTTGCGCGCTGGTTGCGACGGACGGTGGAAGGCACCGGCGAATTGCCGCTGGCTAAACTGCTCAAGTCGTTCGGTGTGCATTGGCAGGCCGAAGCGGCAAGCCAGACATCGGCGCTCGGCATCAAACTGGCTGGCTGCGGAGCCCGCATTGCCGTCGTCTACGACGACAGCCCGGCGCAGAAAGCGGGGCTGTCGGCGGGCGACGTGCTGGTCGCTGCCGACGGATTGCGGGTCGATGATGCCGACAGCCTGGCGAAGCTGCTTGGACGTCGCCGCGCCGGGGAACGGATGGAAATCCATGCCTTTCGCCGTGACGAGCTGATGCGTTTCGAGGTCGAACCCGGCCTTGCGCCCATGGATACGGTCAAGCTGCGCGTAGACGAGCGGGCGGGCAGGGCGACCGAAAAGCTGCGCCAGGGCTGGCTGGGCGCCTCCAGAATGTAGTTGCATCGTTGCGCGGTCTCGGGCGGGCCCGATCGCTTCGGCCCGTGCCTTTCACGACACGGCATTATGTAGTAAATGCCACAACGCAGTCTGTTCCCGCTCATGGCGCATATTTATTTTCACGAACACGATGTTGCGTTTTGTGCGATGGGTTGGTAGAATCGCGCGCTTCGTTTCTTCCAGCATCCTTTTTCGACAGGAAAATTCACATGGCCAATTCGGCACAAGCGCGCAAGCGGGCGCGCCAGGCGGTCAAGGCCCGTGCTCACAATGCCAGTCTGCGCTCGCGTCTGCGCACGGCGATCAAGGCGGTGCGCAAGGCCGTCGCCAGCGGCGACAAGGCGGCGGCGCAGGCCGTTTTCCGCACCTCGACGAGTACCATCGACAGCATCGCCGACAAGAAGATCATCCACAAGAACAAGGCGGCCCGCCACAAGAGCCGTCTGTCGGCGGCGGTCAAGGCAATGGCGACCTGAGAATGCGCCCTCCGCGCTGAACGCGCGGGCGGATGCGAAAACGGCGACCCTTCGGGGTCGCCGTTTTCGTTGGGTCA
>JAIRNL010000263.1 GCA_031258035.1 Azoarcus sp.
CAGCCGGTGCAGGCGTCTTTCAGGACGTTGTGGATTTGTTTGGGCGCGCCGACGATGGCATCGGTGGGGCAGGTTTTCAGGCAGCGGCAGCAGCCGATGCACAAGTCCTCGGCGACCAGCGCGAGTTTCGGGCCTTCGTCGGCGATGTCGGACAGGTCGAGACCGAGGCCGAGCTTTTCCGCGATCGCCCGCGCCACGGCGCGACCGCCCGGCGGGCAACAGGCGGCGGACGCTTCGCCCGCGACGATGGCCGCCGCCGCCCCGGCGCAGCCAGGGAAACCGCACTGGCCGCAATTGGTGCCGGGCAGTAGTTCTTCCACCACGGCAACGCCGGCGTTTGTTTCGACGGCAAGGAGCCGTCCGGCGATGCCGAGGATCGTGCCCAGCGCGGCGCCCAGCGCGGCAAGGCTCAGGACGGCGGTGATCATTGTCCCGCCTCCCGCACGCTCAACCCGGCAAAGCCCATGAAAGCCAGAGCCAGCAGGCTGATGGTGACGAACGCGATCGGCGCGCCGGCGAATGCCGCCGGCACTTTCGCGTGCGCGATGCGCTCGCGCAGCCCGGCGAAAATCATCAGCACCAGCGTGAAGCCCACGGCGGAGCCGACGGCGTAGGCGAGGCTCCAGAAAAAATCGTATCCCTGTTGCACGTTCAGCAGCGCGACGCCGAGCACCGCGCAGTTGGTGGTGATCAGCGGCAGGTAGATTCCCAGGGCCTGGTAGAGCGCGGGAGACGCCTTGCGGATGAACATTTCGGTGAATTGCACGACGGCGGCGATCACCAGGATGAAGGTGAGGATGCGCAGGTATTCGAGGCCGAACGGAACGAGCAGCCAGTGTTCGAGCATCCAGGTCGCGGCGGCCGCGAGCGTGAGGACGAAGGTGGTCGCCATGCCCATGCCGAGGGCGCTGTCGATTTTGCGGGAGACGCCCATCGCCGGGCACAGCCCGAGGAATTTGATGAGCGCCACGTTGTTGACGAGGGCGGTGGAGATGAGTAGCAGCAGGAATTCGCTCATGATCGGCGTGGTTTTGTCTCGGGATGGGGCTGCTGTTGCAATGCTCGTGCCAGTCCGGCGTCGGCGCATCGTTTTGGTTCGCCGCGGGCCGTGATGCCGGCAAAACGGCGCTTGTCCGCACCAGATGCGTGCATTGTCGCGGTGGCGCCTGTCGGAAATACGACAAGCCATGCTGTGCGATTGCCGCCAAAACCGACCGTTGAGGCGGTTACGCCGCGCCGGTGCCCCGTATGGCACAAAGCGTGCTAAAGCACTGCCATGAAACGAGATTCGTCATTCCCGCGCGCCGTCTCGCCGGCGCGGCGAGCCAGCCGCGCGCCGCAGGCCCTGCGCCAGGAACTCCTGGAAGCCGTCGTCGACGAAGCGCCCATTGCATTGGCCCTGATCGACGCCCAGGGGCGGATCGTCCTCGACAATCAGGAATACAAGAAACTCATCGCCGACCTCGGTGCCAGGGAGCCGGCGCACCTGATCCTGGAGACGGCGCTGCCGTCGTGGCGCGCGGCGATTCTCGAACCCGGCTTTCCGGGGTTCCGGGGGCGCGAACTGCGCATCGACCGCCCCGGCGCGGTGGGCGGCGCGGCCGCGCTGCGCTGGTTATCTTGTTCGCTGTTGCCCGTGCGGCGCGGCGCGCCCGAAAAATCCTGTCTGCTGTTGGCTGTGAACGATGTCAGCAATTTGCACCGGGGGCAGGAAAAAATGCGCCTCGCGGTGCTGCACGCCCATTTGGCGGATGAGGAACACGCCGATGTGTTGCGGGAAAGCCTTTCCGCCGCGCTTTTTCGGCTGGAAGGGCCGCTCAACCTGATGAAATCGGCGGCGGGTTTTCTCCGGCATGCCGATCCGGCCGTCTCGTCGGCGCTCGATTCGGCGCTTGCCGAAGGTCACAAGCGCCTGGAAGAACTGCGCCAGTTGATTCCGCCCGAGCGCCGCGAGGCTTTCACCTCCGTCAATCTCAATGAAGTCTTGCACGGCGTGCTGGACGTCTCCACGCCGCGCCTGCTGAAAAACGGTATCACCGTGAGTTGGCGGCCCGCCGCCATCCTGCCCGCGATCACCGGGCGGCCCATGCAGTTGCACGCGCTTTTCAAGGCGCTGGTCGACAACGCCATCGACGCGCTTTCCGCGCGCGGCTGCAAGACCCGGGAGCTGCGCCTCGCCACCCGCGTCCTGGAAAACGACGTGCAGGTGTTCGTCGACGATTGCGGCCCCGGCGTGCCGGCGGAACTGCGCCTCAAGGCGTTCGAGCCGTTTTTCACCACCTGGGCGGGGCGGCACCTGGGCACGGGACTTTCGCGCGCGCTGGAAATCGCGTGCGAGCACGGCGGCGCCATATCGCTTGCCGATGCGCCCGGCGGCGGCTGCCGCGCCTGCGTGGAATTGCCCGCGGGCCATAAAGAAAGGCTGGAAGAATGACATGAACGATAAAGCCATTGCCATCCCCATCGCCGCGGCGGACTTTCCGTTTGCCGCCTCATCCTGTCCGAACGGGCTGTGCGAAAACCATGATTTGCGCCTTGCGCAGCTCGGGGCGCTCTACAGCGTCAGCCAGGTGTTGTCGCGCTCGCTCAATTACCGTGAAACCATCCGCGAAGTCCTGCGCATTCTCGACAGCCACGTCGGTCTGGGCAGCGGCCTCGTCAGTGTGGTGGAGCCGGGCGGCGACTTGCTGGTGCAGGCGGTACATGGCGACGAAGCCGCCTCGTTCGAGGCGGTGCGCTATCGGGCGGGCGAGGGCATCATCGGCGTCGTGCTGGAGAAAAACCGTCCGGTCGTCCTCGCCCGCGTCGGCGACGATGCGCGCTTTCGCAACAAGATGGGGCTCTACGACCCCGACCTGCCCATGATCGCCGTGCCGGTGAAAGTGGGCGGGCATCTGAAAGGCGTCCTCGCCGTGCAGCCGGCAGCCGCCGCCGGGGAGCGGCTCGAAGAGCATGCCCATTTCCTGGAGATGATCGCCAATCTCGTGAGCCAGAGCCTGCAACTCTCCTTGCAGGTGGAGCAGGAAAAGCACTCGATGCAGGAAGAGCGCGACCGTCTGCGCCGCACCGTGCGGCACCAGCACGGGTTCGACAGCATCGTCGGGCGTTCGGCGGCGATGCGGCGCGTATTCGAGCAGATGCGCCTGGTTGCCAAATGGAACACCACGGTGCTGATCCGTGGCGAAACCGGCACCGGCAAGGAGCTCATTGCCAACGCCATCCACTACAACTCGCCGCGCGCCCGCGGCCCGCTGGTGAAGCTCAACTGTGCGGCGCTGCCCGAGACGCTGCTGGAATCCGAACTTTTCGGCCACGAGCGCGGCGCGTTTACCGGCGCGGTCGGGTCGCGCAAGGGCCGTTTCGAGCAGGCCGATGGCGGCACGCTGTTTCTCGACGAAATCGGCGAAATTTCCCCGGCCTTCCAGTCCAAGCTGCTGCGCGTCCTGCAAGAAGGGGAGTTCGAGCGCATCGGCGGCAACAGCAGCATCAAGGTCGACGTGCGCATCATCGCCGCCACCCACCGCGACCTGGAGGTGGCCATCGAGAAGGGCGATTTCCGCGAGGATCTTTTCTACCGCCTCAACGTGATGCCCCTGTACCTGCCGCCCCTGCGCGAGCGCCCCGAGGATATTCCCGAGATCAGCCGCCACCTGCTCGCCAAGATCGGTGGCGAACAAAAACGCCGGCTCACCATCAACGACCCGGCGATCCGCAGCCTTGCCCAATACGACTGGCCGGGCAATGTGCGCGAACTGGAAAACTGTCTGGAGCGCGCCGCCGTGCTCTCCGAGGATGGCGTCATCGACAGCCGTCTGATTCGCTTCCCCTCGCGCGAGCGCGCCGCCTCCCGCGCCGCGCCGCCCGAGCGCCAAGTCCCCCCGTCGCGGCGTCCCGCGCCCGCCGCCGCCCCGGAAAACCCGCCCGCCGAGGAAATCCCGCCGGACGAGGCGCTTTCCGAGCGCCAGCGCATCATCGACGCCCTGGAGCAGGCCGGCTGGGTGCAGGCCAAGGCAGCCAGGCTCCTGAACATGACGCCGCGCCAGATTGCCTATCGCATCCAGATCATGGGTATTGCGGTGAAGCAGTTTTAGCGCGGCCGCGGGCGCGAACCGCGTTCACCCGCCCGTTCTGGAGGCAGGCGGAATCCGGGATTGTCCGGCTTTCAGGGGCGGGGCCGCTCGCGGGGGCGTCCCTGCGATGGGCGAATGGCATCATAGCCATGGGGAATTAACAATGCGTTTTTTATTCTTTCTGCCCGTTCTCAATAGTCTGTACAGTGGCGCGACGCACAAAACCTGAAAGAGGATGAATCATGAAAAGATCCACAGCTTTTCGCGCCCTGCTCGCCGGTGTCGCGGCGACGGCGCTATCCGCGGGCGCCTGGGCCAACCAGACCTTGCTCAACGTTTCCTACGATCCGACGCGCGAGTTCTACCAGGCGTTCAATACCGAGTTTGCCGCGCACTGGAAGAAAACCACCGGCGAAACCGTCACCCTCAAGCAGTCCCACGGTGGCGCGGGCAAGCAGGCGCGCGCGGTGATCGACGGGCTGGAGGCCGACGTGGTCACGCTGGCGCTGGCTTACGACATCGACGAAATCGGAGAACTGACCGGCAAGTTGCCGAAAGACTGGCAAAAGAAATTCGCCGACAACAGCGCGCCCTACACTTCCACCATCGTTTTCCTGGTGAGGAAGGGCAACCCCAAGGGCATCAAGGACTGGGACGATCTCGTCAAGCCGGGCGTGGAAATCATCACGCCCAACCCCAAGACCTCCGGCGGCGCGCGCTGGAACTACCTGGCTGCCTGGGGCTATGCGCTGAAGAAGAACGGCAACAGCGAAGCCAAGGCGCGGGAATTCGTCAGCAAGATACTCAGCAAGGTGCCCGTGCTCGACTCCGGCGCGCGCGGTTCCACCAACACCTTTGTCCAGCGCGGCATCGGCGACGTGCTGTTGGCCTGGGAGAACGAGGCCCTGCTGTCGATCAACGAGCTGGGGCCGGACAAATTTGAAATCGTCGTCCCCTCGCTCTCCATCCTTGCCGAGCCGCCCGTGGCCATCGTCGAGGGCGTGGCGAAAAAGCACGGCACCGAAAAGCTGGCCAAAGCCTATCTCGAATATCTGTATTCGCCCACCGGCCAGAAGCTCGCGGCAAAGCACTACTACCGTCCGCGCCATCCGGAACATGCCGATCCGGCAGACCAGGCCCGCTTTCCCAAGCTCGATCTGATTACCATCGACGGCGCATTCGGCGGTTGGCAAAAGGCGCAAAAAACGCATTTCTCCGACGGCGGCGTCTTCGACCAGATTTACGCGCCGGGCAACAAGTAAGCCCGCGCCCGCGGGCATGCCTGATTCGTCTGGCTGCGGGGGTGAGAACCAGGGCGGTTTTCATCCCCGCCGCGCTTTTGCCTGCCATGGCGAAAGTTTGGAATATCCGGTTATATGAAACAAAGTTTTTATTTTTAGAAAATCTTTACCTGCCCTTTACACTGCGCCGCGTCACTTCAAGGAGTCATCCATGCTGGAAAAAGGGTTCTGGGGCCGGGCGCTCGTCGTCGCCTTGTTTGCGTTGGGCGCGGGCGCGGGCGCGCAGGCGCGCACGACGCTCCTCAATGTGTCATACGACGTGTCGCGCGAACTGTACAAGGAGATCAACCCGGCGTTTTCCGCGCGCTGGAAGGCGGAAAGCGGCGAGGACGCGGCGGTCAACCAGTCGCACGGTGGCTCCAGCAAGCAGGCGCTCTCGGTGGCGGCGGGGCTGGAGGCCGATGTGGTGACGATGAACCAGGCGCCCGACATCGACCTGCTCGTCGAACGCGGCGGGCTGGTGGCGGCGGACTGGCGGCAGCGCTTCCCGCACGGCGCTTCGCCCTACACGACGATCTCGGTGTTCCTGGTGCGCAAGGGCAATCCGAAAGGCATCCGGGACTGGGACGATCTGGCGCGCGCGGGGGTGCAGGTCATCGTGCCCAATCCCAAGGTTTCGGGCAACGGGCGCTATACCTATCTCGCGGCCTGGGGCCATGCGCTCGGGAAGACCGGTAGCGCCGACGGGGCGCGGGAGTTCGTGCGCCGGCTCTTCGCCAACGTGCCGGTGCTCGACGGCGGCGGACGTGGGGCGACCACGACTTTCACGCAGCGCGATACGGGAGACGTGCTGGTGACGTTCGAGAACGAGGCCATCCTGATCGCCCGCGAACTGGGCGCGGACAAGTTCGACGTGGTGTATCCCTCCAGTTCCATCGAGGCGTCCGCGCCGGTGGCGGTGGTAGACAAAGTGACGGCGCGGCGCGGGACGCAGCGGCAAGCCAAGGCGTACCTGGATTTCCTCTTCTCGCCCGAGGGGCAGGAAATCATCGCCCGCCACAATTTCCGTCCGCGCGATGGGCAGGTGCTGGCCCGCAACGCCGATCGCTTTCCGGCGATCCGCACTTTTACCGTGGAGCAGACCTTCGGCGGCTGGGATAAAGTGCAGGCGCATTTTGCCGACGGCGGCATCTACGACCAGATCCTCTCCGCCGCCAAACGCTGATGGCCAGAACGACTCGCGTCCTCCCCGGTTTCGGCCCGGCGCTGGGGCTGACCCTCACCTGGTTGTCGATCATCGTCCTGTTGCCGCTCGCCTCGGTGTTCCTGAAAGCCTCGAACCTGTCGCTGGTGGAATTCTGGGACGTGGTGACCGCGCCGCGGGTGGCGGCTTCCTACAGGCTCTCGTTCGGCGCCTCGCTGGCGGCGGCGGCGATCAACGCCGTGTTCGGCCTGATGCTCGCCTGGTGCCTGGTGCGTTACCGCTTTCCCGGCAAGCGCCTGGTCGATGCGCTGATCGACCTTCCCTTCGCGCTGCCCACGGCCGTGGCCGGGATCGCGCTGACCGCGCTGTATGCCAGGAACGGCTGGATCGGGCAATGGCTCGAACCGCTCGGCATCCAGGTGGCGTTCAAGCCGCTGGGGGTGCTGGTGGCGCTGGTGTTCATCGGGCTGCCTTTCGTGGTGCGCACGGTGCAGCCGGTGCTCGAGGATTTCGACCTCGAACACGAAGAAGCCGCGGCCAGCCTGGGCGCGGGGCGCTGGCAAACGTTCCGCTACGTGATCCTGCCGGTGCTGTTGCCGGCGCTCTTGACAGGTTTCACGCTCGCCTTCGCGCGGGCGGTGGGTGAGTACGGCTCGGTGATCTTCATCGCTGGCAATATCCCGATGGTCTCGGAGATCACACCGCTGATGATTATCACCAAGCTCGAACAATACGACTACGTCGGCGCGACGGCGGTGGCCGAAGTCATGCTGCTGATCTCCTTTGTGTTGCTCCTGCTCATCAACGGCCTGCAAGCGTGGACAGCCAAACGGACGGGGAGGGATCGCTGATGGCGACGGCCTTGCGGCGGCGCGTCGATCCGGCGGCGCGCTTCGAGGCGCGCGCCGCCACGAGAGAAGCGCCCTGGGTGAAATGGGCGCTGCTTGCGGTCGCGCTCGCTTTTTTCACCCTTTTCCTGCTGATGCCGCTCATCGCGGTATTCATCGAAGCCTTGCGCAAAGGCTGGGAGACGTATTTTTCCGCGCTCGTCGAACCGGATGCGCTGGCTTCGATCCGGCTCACCCTGCTCGCGGCGGGCATCGCGGTACCGCTCAACCTCGTCTTCGGCGTGGCGGCGGCGTGGGCGATCGCCAAGTTCGAGTTTCGCGGCAAACACTTCCTCATCACGCTCATCGACCTGCCGTTCTCGGTATCGCCGGTGATCGCCGGGCTGGTCTACGTGCTCATGTTCGGCGCGCAGGGCTGGTTCGGGCCGTGGCTGGCGGCGCACGACATCAAAATCGTCTTCGCCGTGCCCGGCATCGTGCTGGCCACGGTGTTCGTCACGTTTCCGTTCGTCGCGCGCGAGCTGATCCCGCTCATGCAGGCGCAGGGGCGGGAAGAAGAAGAGGCCGCCGTCGTGCTCGGCGCAAACGGTTGGCTCACCTTCTGGCACGTCACCCTGCCCAACATCCGCTGGGGGCTGCTCTACGGCGTCATTCTCTGCAACGCCCGGGCCATGGGCGAATTCGGCGCGGTCAGCGTCGTGTCGGGTCACATTCGCGGCGAAACCAACACCATGCCGCTGCACGTGGAAATTCTCTACAACGAATACCAGTTCGCCGCCGCCTTCGCCGTGGCTTCGTTGCTGGCTTTGCTGGCGCTGGTGACGCTGGGGATCAAGACATGGGTCGAACGCAACGCGGCGCGTTCCGGCCCGGGAGCACAGGACGAGGCAACGGCACCATGAGCATCCAGGTTCGCAACATCACCAAGCGTTTCGGCGCGTTTTCCGCGCTCGACGATGTCACGCTCGATTTTCCTTCCGGCGATCTGGTGGCGCTCCTGGGGCCGTCCGGGTGCGGCAAGACCACGCTGCTGCGCATCATCGCCGGGCTGGAAGCGGCCGACGGCGGACAAGTGCTGCTCGAAGGCGAGGACGCCTCGGCCAGGCACGTGCGCGAACGCCAGGTAGGTTTCGTTTTCCAGCACTACGCGCTGTTCCGGCACATGACGGTGTTCGACAATGTCGCCTTCGGGCTGCGCATGAAGCCGCGCGCGCAGCGGCCCCCGGAGCGGCAGATCCGCGAAAAGGCGCAGCGCCTGCTCGAACTGGTGCAACTCGACTGGTTGGCCGGGCGCTTTCCGTCGCAGCTCTCCGGCGGCCAGCGCCAGCGCATCGCGCTCGCCCGCGCCCTCGCGGTCGAACCGCGCGTGCTCCTGCTCGACGAACCTTTCGGCGCGCTCGACGCCAAGGTGCGAAAAGAATTGCGCCGCTGGTTGCGGCGCCTGCACGACGAACTGCACATCACCTCGATCTTCGTCACCCACGACCAGGAAGAGGCGCTGGAAGTCGCCGACCGCGTCGTGCTGATGAACCAGGGCCGCATCGAGCAGACCGGCACGCCGGAGGAGGTCTACAGCCAGCCGGCGACGCCTTTCGTCTATGGCTTTCTCGGCGCGGTCAACCTCTTTCACGGGCGCGTCGATGGCGAAGGCGTGCGGGTGGGCGGCGATCTGCTGCCGGGAACGGCGCGGGCGGACGGGCCGGCGGAAGGCGCGCGGGTCATGGCCTTTGCCCGTCCCTATGAGATCGACATCGTCGCGGACGACGGCGCGGACGGCGGCATGGCGGCGAAAGTGAGCCGGGTGCTCTCCTTCGGGGTGACGACCCGGGTCGAACTCGAAGGCAGCGAAGGGCAGCACCTGGAAGTCGAACTCACGCGCGAGCGCGCCGACGCGCTCGGCCTGGCTGTGGGGCAGACAGTACGGCTGCTGCCATCGAACCTGCGGGTCTTCGAGTACGAAGAAGGCGCGGGTATCTGAGAGGGAGCGAAACATGAATTTCCAGCAATTGCGCATCGTGCGCGAGACGGCGCGGCGCGGTTTCAATCTCACCGCCGTCGGCAACGCGCTTTTCACTTCGCAGTCGGGCGTCTCCAAACACATCAAGGATCTGGAAGACGAAATCGGCCTCGAACTCTTCGTCCGCCGGGGCAAGCGCCTGCTCGGACTCACCGAACCGGGCAAGGAAGTCCTGGTCATGGTCGAACGCATGCTGCTCGACGCGGCCAACATCAAACGCCTGGCTGAGCAATACGCGAGCACCGACGCCGGCCAACTCACCCTGGCGACCACCCACACCCAGGCGCGTTACTCCCTGCCGCCGGTCGTCACCGCCTTCCGGCGCGAATTTCCCAAAGTGCACCTCAAACTGCACCAGGGCAGCCCGGCGGAAATCACGCAGATGCTGCTCGACGGCGAAGCCGACATCGGCGTGGCCACGGAGAGCCTCGCCGCCGCGCCCGAGCTCGTCTCATTCCCGTATTACAGCTGGCATCATGCCGTGATCGTTCCTCTCGGCCATCCGCTCGCCGCCGTCGCCTCGCCTGCCCTGGCCAACGTGGCCGATTACCCGATCATCACCTATCACGAAGGTTTCACCGGCCGCGCCCGCGTCGACAGCGCCTTCGCCGCCGAAGGGCTGGCGCCCGAAATCGTGATGTCGGCGCTCGATGCCGACGTGATCAAGGCATATGTCGCGCTCGGGCTGGGAATCGGCATCGTCGCTTCCGTGGCGTTCGACGCCGCGCGCGACACCAACATCGTGCTGTTGGAGAGCGCGGGCCTTTTCCCGGAAAACGTCACCCGCATCGCGGTGCGGCGCGGCCAGTACCTGCGCGGCTTCGCCTATCGCTTCATGGAACTGTGCTCGCCGGAATTGACCGAGGAGCGGATCGTCACCAGCCTGGCTGTGGAGACGGGCGCGGGGTAG
>JAIRNL010000248.1 GCA_031258035.1 Azoarcus sp.
GCTTTTCGCGGCGATTTCCCCGAGCGTGATCGCATCGTTGCGGAAAACCCGCACATCGGCCCCCAACTCGCCGAAATACTGCACGAGGTTGTAGGTGAAGCTGTCGTAGTTGTCGATCACGAGCAGCCTGTGCGGGCGAGAGGAAGAATCGGAGGGGACTATTGAAAGCATCGGGCAATCTCCAGGTTCCTGGAGCCGCCGTGCCGGAGAGCCATCTGCTGGATCTTGCCTACCGATACGGCGGCAAGGCGCGGTTCGGGACCGCAACGACGTGCCGCTTCCCTAATGGAAGCGCCACCACGAAAAAACAAAAGCGGTAATCGAAGTAGTACGGTTCATTGGACAGACCGGGATTCAGCCAACCGGAAGCCGGGTGCGGGAACCGGACTTGACCGGATTTTCCGCGGCAGTTTCATACCGCGGCGATCTTACCATGCGTCCCCCGCTGGCCGTCTACCGCCGCCCCGCCCCGGAGGCGCTTCACCGGCGCGGGGCGTCACCCGGAAACCGCGCCTGCCGATGGCCGATGGGGTCGGGCGCGCCGGGACATCGGCGTTTTGAAAACACCCTCTTACCGCGGGCGCTTGTCCTGCTCGATCAGCGCATACGCCGAGTGATTGTGGATCGACTCGAAGTTTTCCGATTCCACCGTGTAGGCGTCGATCCGACTTTCCGCATTGAGCAGCGCCGCAACGTCGCGCACCATGTCCTCGACGAACTTGGGATTGTCATAGGCGCGTTCCGTGACGAGTTTTTCGTCGGGGCGCTTGAGGAGGCCATAGACCTCGCACGATGCCTGGCTCTCGACGAGCTGCACGATTTCCTCGATCCACAGGTGATCGTTGACGAGGGCGGTCACGGTGACGTGCGAACGCTGGTTGTGCGCGCCGTAGAGGGAGATTTCCTTCGAGCACGGGCACAGGCTGGTGACGGGGACGATGACCTTGATGGTGAATTCGTGGCGGCCATCCTCGGCAAGCCTGCCGATGAAGCTCACGTCGTAATCCATCAGGCTGCGCACGCCGGAGACGGGCGCGGTCTTGGCAATGAAATAGGGAAAGCGCATCTCCAGGTGGCCGCTTCTGGCTTCGAGGCGCTCGACCATCGTGCGCAGCATGGGCTCGAACGATTCGACCGACAATTCGCGCTCGTCGCGGTTGAGGATTTCGACGAAGCGCGACATGTGGGTGCCCTTGAAGTTGTGGGGCAGCCCGACATACATGTTGAAGACCGCGACGGTGTGCTGGATGCCGACCGATTTGTCGCGGATGCGGATCGGATGGCGAATGTCCTTGATGCCGACTTTGTCGATGGCGATGTGGCGGCGGTCGATGCTTCCCTGGACGTCGGGGATGGCGGGAGATTTTTCGTTCATTGTCTGTCCGGGTCGCGGGCGGGGTCTGTCGCGCGGCGGACGCTGGCGACGATGCCGGCGGCGTCCAGCCCCACGTCGGCGAGCAGTTCGCGCTGTTCGCCGTGGTCGATGAAGCGGTCGGGCAGTCCGAGCCGCAGGAGCCTCGGGTGCGCGGACAGGCCATCGACGAGGCGGGCGACTTCCGCGCCCGCGCCGCCGATGACGGCGTTTTCCTCGATGGTGACGAGCAGCGCATGCTCGCGCGCGAGGCTGGCGATGAGCGCCTCGTCGAGCGGCTTGACGAAACGCATGTTGACCACCGTGGCGTCGAGCACTTCGCCCGCTTCCAGCGCCGGGGTCAGCATGGCGCCGAAGGCGAGCAGCGCCGCTTTTTTGCCGTGGCGGCGGATTTCACCCTTGCCCAGCGGCAAGGCGCGCATCCGCGCCTCGGGCGTCACGCCGGGGCCCCTGCCGCGCGGGTAGCGCACGGCGCTCGGGCCGTCGTGGCAGAGCGCGGTGTAGAGCATCTGGCGGCATTCGTTTTCGTCGGCGGGCGTCATCAGCAGCAAATTGGGCACGCAGGCGAGAAAGGACAGGTCGAACGCGCCGTGGTGCGTCGCGCCGTCGGCGCCCACCAGCCCGCCACGGTCGATGGCGAGCACGACGGGTAGGTTTTGCAGGGCGATGTCGTGGATGAGTTGGTCGTAGGCGCGTTGCAGGAAGGTGGAATAGATCGCCACCACCGGGCGGCGGCCTTCGCAGGCCAACCCCGCCGCGAAGGTGAGCGCGTGCTGTTCGGCGATGCCGACGTCGTGGTAGCGATCGGGGAATTCCGCCGCGAAGCGCGTCAGGCCCGAGCCTTCGCACATCGCGGGCGTGATGCCGATCACGCGCGGATCGCGCGCGGCGATGTCGCACAACCAGTCGCCGAACACCTGGGTATAGGTCGGCTTGCCGCCGGCGGGCGCGTCCGGGACGCCGGTGCGGTGGTCGAACTGCGCCACGCCGTGATAGCGGATGGGGTCGGCTTCGGCGAGCTTGTAGCCCTGGCCCTTGCGGGTGACGACGTGCAGGAACTGCTGCCCCCGGACGTTGCGCATGTTCTGCAACATCGGAATCAGGATGTCGAGATCGTGGCCGTCGACGGGGCCGAAATAGTGGAAGCCGAATTCTTCAAACAGGGTGGCGGGCGAGCCGGGCGCGATCATCCCCTTGGCGTACTCTTCCACCTTGCGCGCGAGTTCGGCCACGGGCGGGGCGACGCCGAGCACTTTCTTGCCGATGCGCCGCGCCGTGTTGTAGGGGGCCATCAGGCGCGCGAGGATGTTGGAGAGCGCGCCGACCGGCGGCGAGATCGACATCTCGTTGTCGTTGAGGATCACCAGCAGATCGATGCCCTTCATATCGCCGGCGTTGTTGAGCGCCTCGAAGGCCATGCCCGCCGACATGGCGCCGTCGCCGATCACCGCGATCGCGGCGCGCGCCTCGCCCTGGTCCCGGGCGGCCACGGCCATACCGAGCGCGGCCGAGATCGAGGTCGATGAATGCGCGGTGCCGAAAGTGTCGTATTCGCTCTCCGGGCGGCGCGGAAAGCCGGAGATGCCGCCCCGGCGACGCAGGCCCGCCATCGCCTCGCGGCGACCGGTGAGGATTTTGTGGCTGTAGCTCTGGTGCCCGACATCCCACACGATGCGGTCGTCGGGGGTGTTGAAGACGTAGTGCAGGGCGATGGCGAGTTCGACCGTGCCGAGGTTGGAGGAGAGATGACCGCCGGTTTTCGCCACCGATTCGATCAGGAAGCCGCGCAGTTCGTCAGCCAGCGCCGGCAGTTCCTTGCGGTCGAGCGCGCGCAGGTCGGCGGGGGAGTCGATGCGGTCGAGGAGGGGATGGTCGGACATCGTGCGAGTAGAAAAAAAGGGCGTTGGCCTCAGAAGGCGCGGTGCGCGATGAAGTCAGCCAATTCAGCCAGGCGGCTGCCGCGTTCGCCCAGTGGCGCGAGGGCGGCGCGGGCTTCGCCGAGCAGTTCTTCGGCGAAGCGGCGGGCTTCGGCGGGGCCGAGCAGCGTCAGGTAAGTCGGCTTGTCGTGTCTGGCGTCCTTGCCGGCGGTCTTGCCCAGGGTGGCGGTGTCGGCATCGGCGTCGAGAATATCGTCGACCACCTGGTACAGCAGGCCGACGCGCTTGGCGTAGTGGTCGAGCCGCCGCCGCCGCGCGTCGTTGACGCCTTCGCCGGCGTGGCTGCCGATGAGGAGGGCGGCGCGGATCAGCGCCCCCGTCTTGCGCAGGTGCATGAATTCAAGCTCTTCGCGCGTCATCTCGCGCCCGACCGAGGCGATGTCGATAGCCTGGCCGCCGGCCATGCCGTGAGAGCCCGCCGCCGCGGCCAGCAGCTGGATGGCGGCCAACTGCCCCGCCGCCGTGGCGCTCACCGGGGATTCAGCCAGCACCTGGAAGGCGAGGGTTTGCAGGGCGTCGCCGACGAGCAGCGCCGTGGCTTCGTCGTATTCGACATGGACAGTGGGCTTGCCCCGGCGCAGGCTGTCGTCGTCCATACAGGGCATGTCGTCGTGGACGAGCGAATAGGCGTGGATCAGTTCCACGGCACAGGCGGCGCGGTCGAGTTGTTCCGGACGCGCGTGGGTGAGTCCTCCCGCCGCGTGCACGAGCAAGGCCCGCACGCGCTTGCCGCCGCCCAGGACGGCATAGCGCATGGCCTCGTGCAGCCTGTCCGGGATGAGATCGGCGGCGGGCAGCACGCCCTGCAATGCCGTTTCGGTGCGTTGCTGGATGTAGGTCGACCAGTCGGTGAATTTCATGATGCGCCTGCCTCAAGTGCGGGAGATGCCGTCCGGGCCGGAAGCATCCGCTTCCAGCCCGACGAGAAAATCGCCTTCGAGCATCCTGACCTGTTGCCCGGCCGCATCGAGCTTGTCCTGGCACTGGCGCAACAGGGCGGCGCCGCGCTGGTAATGTTCGAGCGCCTGCTCGAGCGGCAGCTCGCCCGCTTCCATCTGCCGGACGATGGTTTCGAGTTCCGCCATGGCGGCTTCAAAGGTCTGGGTGGCGGGCGCCGGTCTGGTCATGACGAAATCGTGGAAAGACAAAAAAGGCAGCGCGAAAACGACCGCCTTCCGAGTATGGAAAAATACCCGATCGTGTGTCTGGCGGTCAAACCGGCGGCACTTTAGAATCGCAACGCCGTTTTTCCGGCTTCTTGTCACTTGTAAGGGGGGTTGGAGATGTCCGATATCGTTTCCGACGCGCGGATGACGCCTGGGGTCTCGCAGTTTCCGGTGTCATGGTATTTCGACGAAAAGATATTCGAACTGGAGAAAAGGCTCCTTTTCGACGCCGGCCCTGGCTACGCCGGCCACGAGCTGATGGTGCCCGAAATCGGCAGCTATCGCTCGCAGGAATGGCTCGACCACGCCGGATTGCTGTACCGCGACGCCAATGGCGTTCACCGGCTCGCCAACGTCTGCCGCCATCGCCAGGCGATCATGTTGCAGGGCGCAGGCAAGACCGACAACATCGTCTGCCCGATCCACCGCTGGACATACGACGCGCAGGGCGCGCTGCTCGGCGCGCCGCACTTTCCGGCCAAACCTTGCCTCGGTCTCAGGCGCGACAGGCTGGAGAGCTGGAACGGCCTGCTCTTCGCCGGGCCGCGCGCGGCGGCGCGGGATCTCGCCGGCATGGACGCGGCGCGGCACCTGGATTTCTCCGGCTTCAAGCTCGACAAGGTGGAACTGCACGAATGCCATTACAACTGGAAAACCTTCATCGAAATCTATCTGGAGGATTACCACGTCGTGCCCTACCATCCCGGTCTCGGCAACTTCGTGACCTGTGACGATCTTTCCTGGCAGTTCGGCGAATGGTATTCGGTGCAACAGGTGGGCATCACCTCGCTGGCTCGTTCGGGGTCGCGGGTCTATGAACGCTGGCAGAAGGCGGTGCTGTCCTACTACGGCGACAAGCGCCCCCCGCGCGGGGCGATCTGGCTCACCTACTACCCCAACATCATGGTCGAGTGGTATCCGCACGTGCTGGTGGTGAGCACGGTGATCCCGATCGACGTGCACAAGACCCTGAACGTGGTCGAGTTCTACTACCCGGAAGAGATCGTCGCCTTCGAGCGCGATTTCGTCGAAGCCGAGCAGGCCGCTTACATGGAGACCGCGATCGAGGACGACGACATCGGCGAGCGCATGGATCGCGGCCGTCTGGCGCTGCTCCGGGAAGGGCGCGACGAAGTGGGGCCGTACCAGTCGCCGTTCGAGGACGGCATGCAGCATTTCCACGAGTTCTACCGGCGCATCATGGGGCCGCATATCGGGGCTCTCCCCGGCGCGATCGGCTGACGG
>JAIRNL010000249.1 GCA_031258035.1 Azoarcus sp.
AATTGGGCATGAATGCGATACGCTACGGTTGAATCGTGCAAGTCTAATGGCGGAGTGTGTTTCCGGCAAGACCGCCACGGCTCGTCAGAGGCCGCGCCTGCCCGCGCCGGAAGCCGGGATTTTATCGCAAATGCCGGGTGATATTCGGTTTCGCGCCGAAACGGACGCAAAAATACGGGAATTGCCGGAAATCCGGGAACAGCCGTTACCCATTTCCGGAAAAGCCCCGCGAAATCCGCCAATTGAATGGATCTCTCCGGCAGGGGGCGTGGCGCTATTTTTGGTAAGTGCTTCTGTACATGAGCACGATGAACACGATATAGTCAAAAAATTCGACAAAATCAGTTGGCTTGCCGGCGAGGTATAGAGCATGTGGCTCATGACATCATGGATATTGGTCGCCCTGTTGGTGGTTCTATGGAATCGTGTTTCGGCACAGGGGCGGGAGAGCCTGCATCTGCGCGAGTCCTTGCGAATGCTGTTGAGAAGAGTCGAAGCCCTGGAAGCGCAGCGCAAATATGGCGCCTCGGAAATCCCGGCCAAGGCGCCGGAAGCGGATAGCCAGGCCGCCGGTGCGCGGTCGGTCGCGGGCAAAGAGCGCGCGCCAGCCCCTGCGGCAATGCCACCACTCAAACCGGCTGCCGCACCCACGAAAACGGCCGCGTCCGAACCCCTTCCTGGCTGGCCTGCTGCCAACGCCGCCGACGCGCGCACGCTTTCCGGCGGAACAACCGTCCCGCCTCCTCCGAAGCCAGCACGATGGTCGCCGGCAGGCCGCGTGCCGCCTCCTCCGGTTGCCGTGCCGCCTCCTCCGGCTGCCGTGCCGCCTCCTCCAGCTGCCGTGCCGCGTCCTCCGGTTGCTGTTCCGCGTCCTCCGGTTGCCGTTCCGCGTCCTCCGCCGGCCATGCCCGGCCCCATGGCCATATTCGCGGCGCGCGCCTTCACGGCGGCGAAAAACTGGCTGTTCGGCGGCAATACCGTTTTGCGCATCGGGGTGCTGCTGCTGTTCATCGGCCTCGCTTTCCTGCTGCGTTATGCCTCCGAACGGGTCACGGTGCCCGTCGAGTTCCGCTATGTCGGCGTGGCGGCCGCAGCGTTGGCGCTGCTGGCGCTGGGCTGGCGGCTGCGTCTGAAAAACGCTGTTTACGGCCTGACCCTGCAAGGCGCGGGGATTGCCGTGCTTTATCTGACGAGCTTTGCCGCGAGGGGCCTGCATGATTTGCTGCCGGCGGCGGCGGTATTCGGCCTGCTGGTGTTGTTTGCCGCCACCGCGGCGGCGCTGGCTGTATTGCAGGATGCCATCGTCCTTGCGTGCGCGGCGGCGCTCGGCGGCTTCGCCACGCCCATTCTGGTGTCGACCAGCAGCGGCGATCACGTGGCGCTCTTCAGCTATTTTGCGCTGCTCAACGCCGGCATCCTGCTGGTTGCCTGGTTCAAGGCCTGGCGGATACTGAACCTGATCGGTTTCGTCGGTACCTTTGGTATTGGTTTCGCCTGGGGAATACAGCGTTACGAGCCAGACAAGTTCGCCAGTACAGAGCCTTTCCTGCTGCTTTTCTTTCTCACTTACGTTTGCATCGGCCTCCTGTTCGCGCGCCGCAAACTGATGGAAACGGACAACGCCCCGGACGAAGCGGAGCGGCATGCGGTGCTGCGCTGGGCGGTAGCCAGGACCGATTACATCGACGGGACCCTGATGTTCGGGCCTCCCCTGGTCGGGTTCGGACTGCAATATGCGCTCGTCAGCCGGTTCTCTCTGGGCGCCGCGTTTTCCGCGCTGGGACTCGGCCTGTTCTATATCGGCATGGCGTATTTCCTGCGGAAGCGGAAACGTCTCGGCCTGTTGATGGAAGTCTGCCTCGCGCTGGGCGCGGTTTTCGCCACGTTGGCTGTACCGCTTGCATTCGACGCGCCGGGCGTGGTGTCCGCGATCTGGGCGCTGGAAGGGGCCGGCATTTACTGGCTGAGCCTCATACAGCGGCGAAAATTGGCAAGGGTTTTCTCGCTCGCACTGATCGCGTTGGCGGCATTGGCTTATCTGCGAACCACGGAGGCTGGCGGCGGCGATACCCTGCTTGTGGGTTCGCCCCTGGGGGCCGCGCTGCTCGGCGCCGCGTTGCTGTTCTGCCATCGCGTCCTGCGGCGGCATCCCGAGGAAGCCCTTACCCGGGCGGATCTGGTTTGCCTGCCGGCGCTTGGCGTTTCCGGACTGGCTTTTCTGTACTTGGTCGCCCCCCTGTGCTTTGAGTATGACTACACGGCCATCGCGTGGGCGCTGGCTGGCCTGGGGACGCTTTTTGCCGGTTTGCGCCTGAAGTCGCGCGCTTTCCTTGGCTGCGCGTTCGGCATCCAGTCGCTCGGCGGCCTGCTGCTCCTGTGCAACCTGAAAGCAGGGGGGGCGGGCGCCCTCGCCTTTGGCGGCGGCGATACCCTGCTCGTGGGTTCGCCCCTGGGGGCCGCGCTGCTCGGCGCCGCGTTGCTGCTCTGCCATCTCGTCCTGCGGCGGCATCCCGAGGAGGCCTTTGCCCGGGCGTATCAGGCTTGCCTGCCGGCACTTGACGTTTCCGGACTGGCTTTTTTGTATCTGGTCGCCCCCCTGTGCTTTGAGTATGACTACACGGTCATCGCCTGGGCGCTGGCTGGCCTGGGGACGGTCTTTGCCGGTTTGCGCCTGAGGTCGCGCGCCTTCCTTGGCTGCGCGTTCGGCATCCAGTTGCTCGGCGGCCTGCTGTTCCTGTGCAACCTGGAAGCGGGGGCGTCGGGCGCGAGCGTCCTCGCCTCTGGCTGGAAGGGGCTGCTGTGCGCGGCGCTCATCGGCCTGATGCTGATCGCCAGCGTCATCGTCTCCCAGGCCGATGCCATGGCGCGCCAGGACGCCAGCGCCGTGCGGCGGCTGGGTCTCGTCTTGCTGACGGGCCTGATTTTCATCAACCTGGCCCTGCTGTTCGTGCTCGACTGGGGCGGCATCGGCACCGGCTGGGCAGCCAGCGGCCTCTTGTTGCTCTGGCTGGGCTTGTGGCAGCGACAGCGTATCGTGCTTTACTTCGGGGCCGCGCTTGAAATGGTTGCCGGCGGCACCTTCTTATGGACGCTCAGGACGCTCACGATCCAGTTTTCGCCCTCTGGCAGTTGGGTTCCCGCCGTGCTGGCTTTGGCGGCGACAATCGGTGCCTGGCGCATCCATCATGTCGCGGCGCGCGGCGGCGACGATCAGAAAAACAATCCCTTTGCACCCGATCCGAAGCGAATCGGCATTCTTTCCCATTTATTGCTGACATGGGGCATGGGGTGGTGGCTATGGGCGGTTATCGAGAAAGTTATCACCATGACAGCCAGGCTGGACGGCGGCGCTTATTTCACCGATCTGCTCCGCAGCGGCAGCGCATACGCAATACTGTTCGCGCTCTCGCTTTCCGCCGGACTCTGGACGATGATCGCGCGCCGGGCGCAATGGCGGGCGCTGGCTTTGTTCGCCTGCGGTTTGCCGATGGCAACGGCCCTGTGGCTGCTGGCAGTGCGCGGGCCCGGGCCGTTCATGCTGGGCGCGCCGGTGTGGACGGCCTTTTTCATCGGGCATTTTGTGTCCTTGCGCACCCTCGCGGATCTGTTTCCCGCCACGCTGCGGAGCGGCGCGCACGTCGTGGGCGCCTGGCTCCTCGTCGGCGTGTCGATGTTGG
>JAIRNL010000015.1 GCA_031258035.1 Azoarcus sp.
GGCCTTCCCGCAGGGCGCGCGCGAGCTGGAAGACCGCCATTGCGTAGAAATTGCTGCGGTTGTAGCGGGTGATGGCGTAGAAGTTGCGGTAGCCGAGCCAGTATTCGGTATCTTCTCCCGGCGTTTCGAGGTCGATCAGGGCGGCCTCGCCGGCATGGGGGTTGTCGGTGAGGGGGCGGATGCCGGCTTCGGCGAGCCGCGCCGGCGCCAGGGCCGGTTCTATTCCGGCATCGACGAGGGGCGTCGGGTCGGCGCCGGGGGCGAGTCCGGCCCTGACCGCGATGGGCGCGCCCGCCGTCCAGCCATGTTCGCGCAGGTAATGGGCAATGCTGCCGATGGCGTCGGTCGCGTCGCGGTCAAAGTCGATGCGCCCGTCGCCGTCGAAATCCACCGCGAAACGCCGCACGCTGCTGGGGAGGAATTGCGGCCAGCCGAGCGCGCCAGCATAGGAGCCGGTAAAGCTGGCCAGGTCGCGCTTTTGTTCATGCGCGAGCAGGAAGAGGGCTTCGAGCTCGCCACGGAACAGTTCCGCGCGCGGCGGGTAGTCGAAAGCCAGCGTGGCGAGCGCGGAGAGTGTCTCGAAATTGCCGGTGTTGCGTCCGTAGATGGTTTCGACCCCGAGGATGGCGAGGACGATTTCCGGCGGCACGCCGTATTCTTTTTCGGCCCGGCGCAGCTTGTCGCTGTATTGCGTCCAGGTTTGCAGTCCGGCGTCGATGTGCAGGCGGTCGAGGAAGCGGGAACGATAGCGACGCCATGAGCGCGCGCCGCGGGTCGTGGGCGGCTTGATGAGTTCGATGACGCGCGGGTTGTGGCTGGCTCGGGAAAGCGCGGCGTAGAGCGGGGCGGTGTCGAGCTGGTTGCGTGCGGCGATTTCTTCGACGAAGGCGGCAACGTCCGCGCGCGTCGTGTAGTCGGCGCATGCGGAGACAGGCGCCAGGGCGAGCGGCAGGCAGGCGGCGAGCAGGCGGAAAAGGTTTGTGCGGGTTTTCATCGTGGGCGTGGCGTTTCTTCTTTGAGGATGAGGTGGTCGACGGAGTGTATCAGCTTGCATATTTCCCGGTGCGGTGCAGGCGGACGATAACGCAAACGGGCGTAGCTGGTACAGATCGCGGTGAGCGCCGCGGCGTCGGCGGGGCGGGCGGCGGCGAGACGGCGGCCGTAATCCAGTGGGCCTTCCGAGGGCGCGCGCGCGAGTCCGCGGCGGGCGAGCCTTGCCGAGAAGCGCGCCCAGGCCCGGTCGAGCGGATCGACGGTGTTGCGCCGCCGCCGCGCCCAGTAATAGAAGGCAGCCAGCAGCAGGGCGCTGGCGATGCCGATGGCGCCAAATACCCTGGGCGGCGAGGCGGGATCGAGGCCGAATGTTTCCAGCAGGTCGCGCTGGCGGCGGTTGTCGTAGGTGATCACCAGCCGGTTCCATGTCGTGGCGACGGCTTCCCAGCGGTCGCGCAGTTGCCGCAGCCATTGATATTGGGGGCGCAGCATGAGCGGAAGCGATTCGCCCGCAGGCAGGGAATTTTCCAGTCCTCGCTCGATGCGCAGTGGCGCGATGAGGGCCGTGGGATCGACCCGGATCCAGCCGCGCCCGGAAAACCATACTTCGGCCCAGGCGTGGGCGTCCGATTGGCGCAGGGTCAGTGCGCCGTTGACCGGATTGACGCGCCCGCCCTGGTAGCCGGTGACGACGCGCGCGGGCAGATCCGCCGCGCGAGCCAGAAAAACGAAGGCGCCCGCGAAGTGTTCGCAGAAGCCCATGCGGGTGTTGAACAGGAAGAAGTCGATGCTGTTTTCGTCCAGCAGCGGGGGTTGCAGGGTGTAGGTGAAGTCGTTTTCGGTGAGCCAGGAGAGGATGCGTTCCACTGTTTGCCCGGGGGTGGGGGCTTTCAGCCTGGCAGCCAGTCCGCGCGCCCGGGGGTTGCCGTGGGCGGGCAGGCGGCGGGACTGTTCGAGTGTCCATGGCGCCTCGTCGCCGCCGGCTTCGGCGCGGGGGAAGGCGCTGAGGCGGAATTGCATGCGATGATCGACCGGGGCACGGCTCACGGCCTGGAAGTCGTGGGTGAAGCGCACACCCCGCACCGGGCCGGCGGGGTAGTCGAGCGCCGGCAGCCAGCGCTGGTGGTGGGGTTCGAGCATGATGCGGTAGTCGTAGCGGCGGCCGGAGGGCGTGTAGGCGGGGCGATCCAGCATGGGGCCGCCCGCCATGCGCCAGGTGCGGCCGTCGAACGCGGTCAGCACCGGGCCGCGCCAGTACCGTTCGGGCGGCGGCGGGCGCGGGCCGTCGAACTCGGCGGTGAAGGCGAGTTCGTCCGACAGGACCAGTTCGCTGATCGTCCCCGGCGACATCGAGTCGGAGAGTCCGCTGATGGAAAGGGCGTCGTTCGGGATGCCCCATAGCGGCGAGATGGCGCGGGGAAAGAGGATGAAAAATACCAGCATGAACGGTAGCCCCTGCACGAGCAGGACGGCGCTGAGTCGCAGGCGTTCGCGCGCGCCGGCGATGGGGTCGGCCAGCGATATCTGGCTGCCGAGGGTGAGCAGGGCGGCGAACAGGGCGAAGGCGGCGGCGGGCAGGGACTGGTTGTTGAAGAACAGGCCGAATTGCAGGAAGAAACACAGCAGTACGACGACGCGGATGTCGCGCATGTTGCGGGATTCGAGCAATTTCAGGCCGAGGAGTACGGCAAGGAGAGCCAGCCCCGGTGTTTTGCCGAGAAGTTGCCCGAGCGACAGGCGCACGCCGATGGCGGCGCCGAGCGCGATCGGCGCCAGCAGCCAGCGGGCCGGCGCGGCCTGGCCGCGCCATGACCGCCAGCCGTACCAGATGAGCAGGGCCGCGCAGAGCGCGCTCACCCAGGGGGGCAGGTTGGTGACGTGGGGGGCGATGCTCAAGGCCGCTGCGGCCAGCAGCCAGGCATTCCGGCCGCGCCGCGGGCCGGGTTCGTCGGCGGCGGCGTGGCCGGAAGAAGATTCAGGGCGGTGGCGCGCGGTTGCGCTCATGTTTTTTCCGCTTCGCCGCCGTGCAGGGCGAGTGCGCCGAGGCAGCGGTACAGGTGCGCTTCTCCCCGCGCGGGGGGGAATTCGCGCGCGGGCAGCCGCAGGGCGTAGCGTCGTCCGCCCTGTTCGGCGCGCAGCAGCCAGGCGGCGAGGCGCGACAGGCGGGGTTCGGTGGAGAGCGTGGCGGGCAGGGCGTACCAGTCGAGGAAGAGATCGTCGCTTTCGAGGTCCGAAAACTGTTTGGTCATCATGGTGCCGTTCTGGGCGAAGGTTTTCCAGGCCAGGTGGCGGGGGGAGTCGGTGTCCTGATGGGCGCGCAGGCCGGCGAAGTCTTCGTTGCCGGCGCGGGCCGCGCCCTGCCCGGCGGGGGTTTTGCCCACGCCGGAGGGCGGGGGCGGCGGATCGTTTTCGGGCGCGGGAAAGACGAGCGCCGTCATTGCCGGCATGAGCACGCTCCAGGCCCGGATGAGGCCGAGCGGCCAGCGCGTTTCGATGATCGTGCGGCCGGGCGAGAATATGCCCCGCCGGGTTGTCGGCAGGGCGAGGGAGATTTCGCCGCGAGCGGCGGGCGGCAGATCGAAGCGGGTTTCGCCGCGTCCTTCGGGCGCTTTGCCGGCGAGTACGCGCAGGGCCGGGCGGCGGCGGGTGTCGGGGTTGTCGATCAGCAGGTGAAAAACCGCGCTGCCGCCGCAGAATGCGTGTTCCACCCGGCCATAGCGGATCGACAGGCGCAGCAGGTTGCGGAAGGCGTGGAGGATGCTGGCTACGGCAACGCCGCCGAGCAGGAAGGAGAAAGCGTAGCCCAGGCTCAGGCCGTAGTTGATCGAGGCGATCAGCATGATAGCCAGGGCGCCGGCGAAAGCCAGGCCGGGCAGGGTGGGCAGTACGTAGATGCGGTGCTGGACGAGCCTGACCGGCGCGGCTTCGGGTACGGCCGGCCATTGCCACCGGAACAGGGAACGCAGGCGGACAGGCGCGGCGGGCCGGGGCATTTTCGGGCGGGAATCAGGGAAGCCAGACGCTTTGCAGCAGGCGCGCGAGATCATCCGGGGTCGGCATGCGGCCATCGTCAGCCAGCCGCAGGCGGTGGGCGGCGAGGTGCGGGAAGATGCGCTGCACATCTTCGGGCAGCACGTGGTCGCGTCCTTCGAGCAAGGCCCAGGCGCGCGCCGCGGCAAGCAGCCCCATGCCCGCGCGTGGGCTGAGGCCGGCGGTGAATTTCGCGCTCTGCCGGGTGGCGGCGATGAGCGCCTGCACGTAGTCGATGAGACGGTCGGCCACGATCAGCGTTCGGGCCGCGTCCTGCAAGGCGAGCAGATCGGAGACAGCGAGCGCCGGGCCGGTGCGTTCGAGCAGTTCGCGCCGATCTTGCCCTTGCAGCAGTTTGCGTTCGGCGGCGCGGTCGGGATAGCCGAGGCGGATGCGAAGCAGGAAGCGGTCGAGCTGGCTCTCCGGCAGGGGAAAAGTGCCGACCTGGCTGGAGGGGTTCTGGGTGGCGATGACGAAGAAGGGGCCGGGCAGCGGCATGGTCTGGCCGTCGGCGGTGATCTGGCGCTCCTCCATGGCTTCGAGCAACGCGCTTTGCGTCTTCGGGGTGGCGCGGTTGATTTCGTCGGCGAGGATCAGTTGCGCGAATACGGGGCCGGGGCGGAAGCGAAAGGTCGCGCTGTCGCGCTCGAAGACCGAGACCCCGATGATGTCGGCGGGCAGCAGGTCGCTGGTGAACTGGATGCGCTGGAATTGCAGGCCGAGCAGGCGGGCGAGGGTGTGGGCGAGGGTGGTCTTGCCGGTGCCGGGAACGTCTTCGATCAGTAGATGGCCGCGGGCGAGCAGGCAAGCCAGGGCGAGGCGCAGTTCGTGTTCCTTGCCGAGGATGATTTCGCCGGCGATGGCCATGAGGCGCGCGATGGAGGATGGCGGCATTTTGGGGAAGGGGCGACGAGTATGGGCGACATGATAGATATTCCGATGCCCTCAGGCGCGCCTCGGCGGCGGTTTTCGGGCGCGCATCGGGTAAAATGCCCGTTTTGTGCCTAGAGTCGCCACCATGATTACTGGATCTATCGTCGCCATCGTCACCCCGATGCACCCCGATGGCAGCCTGGATTTCCCGCGCCTGTGCGCGTTGATCGACTGGCATGTCGCCCAGGGGAGCGATGGTATCGTCGTTGTCGGTACCACAGGCGAGTCGCCGACGGTCGATGTCAGTGAGCATCGTGAGTTGATCCGCATGGCGGTCGAGCACGCCGCCGGGCGCATTCCGGTGATTGCCGGCTCCGGCTGCAACAGTACGGCGGAAGGGGTGGAACTGGCGCGCTTTGCGCGCGATGCGGGCGCCGTCGCGCATCTGTCGGTGGTGCCCTATTACAACCGGCCGACCCAGGAAGGGCTTTATCGCCACTTCCGCGCCATCGCCGAGGCGGTGGATCTGCCGCTCATTCTCTATAACGTTCCGGGGCGCACGGTGGCCGATCTCGACAACGATACCGTCCTGCGGCTGGCTGAGGTGCCCAACATCGTCGGAATCAAGGATGCGACAGCCAAGATCGACCGCGCCTGCGACCTGATCGAGCGCGCGCCGCAGGGGTTTGCGCTCTACAGCGGCGACGACATGACGGCGGCGGCTTTCCTGCTGCTGGGCGGGCATGGCGTGATTTCGGTGACGGCCAACGTCGCGCCGCGCGCCATGCATGAAATGTGCATGGCCGCCATTGCCGGTGATGCCCGCCGCGCGCGGGAAATCAACGCCCGGCTGCTCGGGTTGCACCGGCATCTGTTCTGCGAGGCCAATCCCATTCCGGTAAAATGGGCGGTCGCGCGCCTGGGGCTGATCGAAGAGAGTATCCGTCTGCCACTCACGCCCTTGTCGGCGTCCTGCCATGAGCGCGTGCTCGCGGCCATGCGCCAGGCGGGCAGCGAGCCGTGAGTCCGTTCCCCTGCCGAAAACCTGCTCCGCAAACATCCAACAACTGGAATACCATGAATCGTTTCCCGCACCACTTTCGCCCTGCCGTTCCAGCCCTCGCGGCAATGTTCGCGTTGACTGCTTGTTCCACCGATTCCGGGCTGCTCGAATCCAGGCGCATCGACTACAAGAGCGCCAAACCTTCGTCGACGCTGGAGATTCCTCCCGATCTCACCGCGCCCAGGGCTGACGATCGCTATGTCGTGCCGGATGTCGTGCCGCGTTCGACCGCGACCTATTCTGGCTACAGCGCGGATCGCGCCGGGCAACTGACGCAAGGTACGCCCGGTGTCCTGGCCAAGCCAGACACCATGCGCATCGAGCGCGCCGGCAGCCAGCGCTGGCTGGTCGTCTACGGCACGCCGGAAGAGACGTGGCCGCAGTTGCGGGATTTCTGGCTGGAGCTCGGTTTCGTCCTCAATATCGACAGCCCGGAAATCGGCGTGCTCGAAACCGACTGGCGCGAGAACCGCGCCAATATCCAGGAAGCGGGGCTGCGCAAATTGCTCGGCAAGGTCATCGACGGGCTTTACTCCACACCCGAGCGCGACAAGTTCCGCACCCGCATCGAGCGGGGCGCGGACGGCAATACGGTCGAGGTCTACATCAGCCATCGCGGGATGGTGGAGGTCTATCCCAACGAGGCCAAGGACACGACGGTCTGGCAGCCGCGCCCGGCCGATCCCGAACTGGAAGCCGAGATGCTGCGCCGCCTGATGATCCGCCTGGGGGCCGACGAGGCGCATGCCCAGACCGTGGCTGCCGCCGAGGCGACGTCGGAGCGCGAACATGCCAAGGTTCAGATCATCGACGGCGAAACCCGTCTGCGGGTGGATGAAGCGTTCGATCGCGCCTGGCGCCGGGTGGGGCTGGCGCTCGACCGGGTCGGTTTTACCGTGGAAGACCGCGACCGCGCCAAGGGGATTTATTTCGTGCGCTATGTCGACCCGGAAGTCGATGGGGAATCGCGGGGCCTTCTTTCCTGGCTGGCTTTCTGGCGCAGCGACGACAAGGCGAAAGATGGCGGCGAATACCGTCTGCTGGTCGAAGGTCGTGGCGACTGGTCGGCGGTTACGGTGTTGACCCGCGAGGGCGGTGTCGACCAGTCGCCGACGGCGCACAGGATATTGACACTGTTGCAGCAGGAATTGCGCTGAAAATTCAAAAACCGGCAATTTCCCCGGCTGGAAGGTCGGGGCGATTTGCCGGTTTTTTGCGGCGGGCGGTTCGCCTTGCGCGATTGCCGCCGCCGGTGTTTCGTCTAAAGAGGTTTATTGCGTGACGGGCGCGGGAGCGGGTTCGCCTTCCGGGGCGGGGACCGCATCCGGGGCGGGGGCCGCATCCGTGGGAGCGGCTTCTGGCGCGGGGGCGGCTTCCGTGGGGGCTTCGCCAAGAGGCGTTTCGCTCACGGGCGCGGCGGGTTGCTCGGCGACAGGCTGCGCGGCCGGGTCGGTCGCAGGCGCGGCGGCTTCTTCCTTGTTGCCGCAAGCGGAAACGGCGAGAGCCAGAAGAGTTGCGCTGAGAAGGGAATACTTCATGTTGTGTTTTCCTTATGAACTGGTGGAAAGATGACGAATTGTAAACCCGACATGATGACGTCGCTTCCGACCGACGGGTATGGCAATCGTAACACGCAAGGTACAGATGCGCATCTTGTACAGGGATGACAGGGCGGATGGGCGCGATGGGCCTGGGCCCGGGAGCGGCGCCGCGGAGGCTGTTTTCCGCGATCGGTCAGAGGGTTCCGCTCTGCGCGCGCAATGGCGGCGCAGGCGCGGTGTCGCCGCGATCCGGCTGGCTGCGCGGCAAATCGTGGCAAAAGCGCAACGTTGGTTCGGGCATCCGGTGGCTTTTGGGCGGCGGGCGTCATGGCGCGGGCGTATTTGCCAGGTGAAGGAAGCCGTCTTCGTACCAGGCGTGGAAAAGACCGATGAGGGAGACGGGAAGCGACTGCCCGCCTTCGAGCCGGCGGCGGTGGGCGAGGGCGGCGAGAATGTCGCGGTCGGCTGGCGCGCAGGCGAGCGGTTCGCCATTGATGTGAAAACCGGCTTCCGACGACCACAGCAGCAGGGTACGGGCATCGAGCGCACAGCCGTGGGTTTGTATCGCCCCGGCAAAGGCGGCGAGTTCGAGCGGCTTGTCGGGCGGCTCGAAGAAGATGGACGGCTTCGGCTCGGTGAGGTAGCTGCCGAGGAAGGCGGCGACATCGGCGCGCGACCAGCGGATGCCTTCCAGCATGCCTGCCACCCGCTCGATCATCGTCGGCGAAATCTCGGCGGCGTTTTCCTGTAAAGCCAGGTCGGGGTCGGCGTACATGCCTCGCAGGCAAAGATGCTCGCCGAGCCAGTCGAGGAAACCGTGGGCGAGTTCCTGCGCCGTCGGCGATTTGAAGCCTACCGAATAAGTGGTGCATTCGCCGATGGCGATGCCGTTGTGCGCCCAGTGCGGCGGCAGGTAGAGCAGGTCGCCCGGTTCCAGCACCCAGTCATGCACGGGCCGGAAATTGCGCAACAGCCGCAGCGGCGCGCCTTCGACCAGGCTGCGGTCTTCCTGGTCGGCGATCTGCCAGCGCCGCTTGCCGATGCCCTGGAGCAGGAAGACATCGTAATTGTCGAAATGCGGCCCGACGCCGCCGCCATCGACGGCGTAGCTCACCATCATGTCGTCGAGGCGGGCTTGCGGGATGAAATTGAATCGGTGCAGCAGCGCGTCGGCTTCCGGTACCCAGAGATTGAGCCCCTGCACCAGTACGGTCCAGGGTTCGCGTCTGCCGCGCAGGCGGCTGCGTTTCTGCGGCCCGTATTCGAGGCTGCTTTCGTCCGGCGCTTCGGGCCGGTAGCGAACGTGGCGCGACTCCACGTCCGGATCGCAGGCGAGATCGAAAATTTCCTCGCGCGTGACAAGGCCGGTGAAGCCGGGCAGGGCCTGCCGCACCAGCAGCGGTTTCTTTTGCCAGTATTCGGCGAGGAAGCGGGCGGGCGTCATCTCGCCCAATAACGCGATGGTCGTGGTGTTTGCCATGGTAGACGGTGCGGCGGTCATGGGCCGGCGGGAAGCAAGCCGCAGCCAGATGCCACATTGTCACAGAAGTTTCGTTCAAACCAAAGCGCGGCGGGCAATTGCCGTCGCTCTGCCCGGGTATTCAGCCGGGACTATCGCATCCGGGCATGGGAATGAACGGAAGACGGGTCATGCCGTCGGGGTGGTCGGGAAGAATGTGGCGATACAGGAATGCAGATTCAATTCGGCGAATGCGCGCATGCGCTGGAAGCTGTCTGGCGCCAGGCCGAGATCGTCCCATATTTGCGGGTCGAGACGAGCCAGCGCCTTGTCGCTCGGTTCGTCGTGGCGGTCGGCGCTGCTGATTGCCGTGGCGATGTGAAGCATTTCCGCTTCGAGTACGTGATCGCCGGCGAAGCGCGGCGAAATTTGTGCGCCGACGATTTCGGCAAAATCCGGGGGCAGGTTCCAGTTGTCCATCAGCGCCGCGCCGACTTCGGCAAAATCGCAACCGACGATGCGCCGCTCGGCTTCGTATAGCGGCTCATGCTCCGCGTCGGCGCAATCCTGGGCGCTGATAGCCAGGTCAGGGACGGTCAGGTACATCACCAGGTGGCCGATGTCGGCAAGCAGGCCGATGACGAACAGACGCGCGCAAGCGGGGTGGCAGATCGAGTGAGCCAGTTCGCGCGACGCCAGCGCGGTCATCATGCAGCCCTGCCAGTACCGCCTCATGTCCATGTTCTGGGGGCGGATGCCGTTGAAAATGGCGCTGACCGATATAGCCAGCACCAATTCATGCGTCTGTTGCAGCCCGAGGATGGTAATGGCGCGCTCGACGCTTTCGACGCTGCGGCAGAAGCCGTAAAAGGCGCTGTTGACCAGCTTCAGTACGCCGGTGGTGAGGGCGGGATCGGTTTCCATCAGGCGCGCGATGTCGTCGATCGTGCTATCGGGCGATTCGAGTTGGGCCTGGACGCGGTAATACACCGTTGGCAGTGCGGCGAGCGATTCAATGTTGCTGACGAGTTCCGGGGCGGAATACATGGCGGGATTTCGTGAAAATTGTCCCGATTATCAATGATCGACACAGGGTGGGGGATGCACCCGAGAAAGGCTGGCGTGGAAAAATACCAGGGAAGGGCACTTTCTTTTCAGACGATGCGGACGGCGACTGCCACGCCGGAAGCCGGTTCGGGTTGCAGTGTGACGTGGGCGATGCCAAAACGTTCGCCGAGCAGGCTCCGTTCGCGGGCGAGGATGTCTTCCCACTGCCGCAGATCGGCGAGAACCAGATGCGCGGAAAGGGCGGGGCGGCGTGAGTCCAGGCTCCATATGTGGAGGTCGTGCACCGAGCGCACCCCTTCCACGGCGGCCATCGCCCGTCCGATCTCGGGCAACGACAGGTACGCGGGGACGCCTTCGAGCAGGGTGTGGACCACTTGCCGCAACAGGTTGAAGGTCGAGGCGAGGATCAGGCCGCAGATCAGCATCGTCAGCAGCGGGTCGATCGTCACCCAGCCGGTGAATTGGATGACCAGCCCGGAGGCGAGCGCCGCCACCGATCCGAGCGCGTCGCCCATGACGTGGAGCATCGCCGCGCGCGTGTTGAGGTCGGATTCGCCCCTAGTGAGCAGCCAGGCGACGAAAAGGTTGACGCCCAGCCCCAGCAGCGCCACGACGGTGACGGCTTCGCCCGCCACGGGCTGCGGCGTGATGAGCCGCACGACTGCCTGCCACAGCAATATGGCGATGGTGGCGAGCATGAACAGGCTGTTGGCGAGCGCAGCCAGTGTTTCCACCCGCGCCAGCCCGAACGAATGGCGCGCGCTCGCGGGCCGCAGGGCCATGCGGGCCGCGATGAGAGCCAGCGCCAGCGCCAGCGCGTCGGTGAGCATGTGCCCGGCATCGCCGAAAAGCGCCAGCGATCCCGACCATGCGCCCGCGCCCGCTTCGAGCACGGCGAAAACCAGCGTCAGCCCGAGAGCGAGGGGAAGTCCGCGGTTGGCTGCGTGGGAATGCGCATGCCCGTGGCCGTGATCGTGTGCAGGCTCATGGTCGTGATCGTGGCCAGCGGCGGGCGGGGCGTTCATCGGGTTGCGGCGGACGCTGCGGCGTCGGGGCGGGCGCGCCAGTGCGCCTGCACCGTGAGCAGCAGTTCGGTAAAGACCTTGGGCGTGCCGGCGATGAGGTTGCCGTTCTTGAGAAAATCGCCTTCGCCGTCGAAGTCGGCGACGAAACCGCCGGCTTCCTGGATCAGCAGCACACCGGCGGCCATATCCCACGGCGCGAGGCCGATTTCCCAGAAACCGTCGAGACGGCTGCTGGCGACGTAGGCAAGGTCGAGCGCCGCCGAGCCAGGACGCCGCAGGCCGGCGCTTTTCTGCGTCAGTTCGCGGAAGATGGCGAGATAGGCATCGACGTGCTCGAACTGGCGGAACGGAAAGCCGGTGCCGAGCAGGGCGTCAGCCAGGCGCAGGCGGCGCGATACCCGGATGCGGCGCTCGTTCATGTACGCGCCGCGTCCGCGCGAGGCGGTAAATAACTCGTTGGCGACCGGGTCGAAGATCACCGCATGCTCGGGCGCGCCTTTACGGGTCAGCGCGATCGACACCGCATACTGCGGAAAGCCGTGAATGAAGTTGGTGGTGCCGTCGAGCGGGTCGATGATCCAGACGAACTCGCTGCCGCGCCCGTCCGTCGGCCCGGAGCGTCCGGACTCCTCTGCTAGAATCCCGTGCTCCGGGAAGGCTTCGCGCAGGATGTCGACGATGACGGCTTCGGCGGCGCGGTCGACCTCGGTGACGAAATCGTTGGGCGCCTTGCTCTCGACGTTCAGGAGATCGAGCTGGTTCGCGGCCTGGTTGATGACGGCGGCGGCGCGGCGCGCGGCCTTGACGGCAATGTTGATGGCGGGGTCGAGGTTGGGACGCATGCTGGAATCCAGTCTTCCGTATAGGATGGGACGAAAAACGGATAATTCTAATATGAACGCCCCCTCGCCGCTCGACCGCGTCCGCGTCGTGCTCGCCCGTCCCAGTCATCCCGGCAATATCGGCGCGGCGGCGCGGGCGATGAAAACGATGGGGCTCGCGGAACTGTGGCTGGTTTCGCCGGCGTCGTTCCCCGATCCCGTCGCGCAGGCGCGGGCTTCCGGCGCGGGCGACGTGCTCGCCGCAGCCAGGGTGGTCGATACCTTGGCTGCGGCGCTTGCCGACACGGTGTTCGCCGCGGGGCTCACCGCGCGGCGGCGCGATGTGTCACTGCCGTGCCTCGGGCCGCGCGCCGCCGCTGCCGAAATCGTCGATTGGCGCGCGCGCGGCAAAGTCGCGCTGGTATTCGGCAACGAAGCGGGCGGCCTGACGAACGAGGAACTCGGCCTGTGCGCATTGCCCGTCACGATTCCGGCCAATCCCGAATACGCCTCGCTCAACCTCGGCGCGGCGGTGCAGCTGATGTGCTACGAATTGCGGATGGCGGCGATGGGCGAGGGAGTTCGCGCCATCGCCAGGCATGCGCCCGAACCCGCCACGCACGATGAAATCGAGGGTTTCTTCGGCCATCTGGAGGCGGCCATCGTCGCCAGCGGCTTTCTCGATCCAGCCAGGCCCCGCCGCCTCATGCCGAAACTGCGCCGCCTTTTCGGGCGTGCGCGTCTGGAAAAAGAAGAAGTCGCCATCCTGCGCGGCATCCTGGCGAGTTTCGGCACTGCTGGGAATAAGTAAAAAACTGAAAGTAAAATGTCCCACTGCTGGCGGGCCGCCGGGATCCCGGCGCATCGTCGGATTTCGTCACATTTCGGGAAGACTCCTCCATGTTCGAGCATTTGCGTGAAGATCTAGCCAGCGTGCGCGAGCGCGATCCGGCGGCGCGTTCGACCTGGGAGGTGCTTGCCTGTTATCCCGGCGTGCACGCGCTGCTCTTTCACCGCCTCGCGCATGCGGCGTGGCGGCGGCGGCTGCACTGGGTCGGGCGTTTCATCAGCCAGGTCGGGCGTTTTTTCACCGGCATCGAAATCCATCCGGCGGCGCTGATCGGGCGGCGGGTGTTCATCGACCACGGCATGGGCGTGGTGATCGGCGAAACCGCCGTGGTGGGCGACGATTGCACCATCTACCAGGGCGTGACGCTCGGTGGCACCAAGCTGTATCGCAACACCAAACGTCATCCGACCCTGGGCCGGGGGGTCGTCGTCGGCGCGGGCGCCAAAGTGCTGGGCGGCTTCGAGGTCGGCGACGGCGCGCGGATCGGCTCCAACGCGGTCGTCGTCAAACCTGTGCCCGCGGGCGCAACGGCGGTGGGCAACCCCGCCCGCATCCTCGACACCCAGGCGGACAAAACCGGGCAGGTCGATTTTTCAGCCTATGGCGTCACCGGGGACATGGCCGATCCGCTCGCCCGCGCCCTCCACGGCCTGCTGGACCATGCCGCCGACACCGACAGGCGTCTCCAGGCGCTCGTCGAACGCCTCGCGGTCGCTGGCATCACGCTCGACCCGGAAATGGACGCGAAAAACGATTTCGATGCCGGGGCGTTGTCGAAAATAGTGGATTGACCACTGCGGAATCTGTCTCCCGCGCATCGCCGACGGGATGGCGAACAGATGCGCAACTGTTCCAGGGGAATTCCCCTGGAATATTGCGTCTTCTCCTGCCTCCTCACCGCAGAGGTCAAGTATAAGAATATCTTATATAAGACACAACTACGGCGGCGACGCCTTTCCGTGGGATCGCCCGTGTTCGGGATCATGATGGCCGTGGCGGGGGGGGGCGAGCGTCGTCCTTTGCGTTTTTCCGCATGTTTTCATCGGTTTCCCAAGCGGCAACAAGGCGGCCGAGAAGGGCGGACAGGGTTTCGCGTTCAGCTTCTGTCAGCACTGAAAAAAGACGGGCCGCGCTTTCCAGCCGGTGCAGGCGGTGCCTGGTCATGGCGGCGCGGCCGGATTCGATGAGACGAAGCAGGAAGCCGCGCTTGTCTTTCTCATCGCGCTGCCGGGCGATGAGACCGCGCTTTTCCAGCTTTATCAGGAGTTCGCTCAGGGAAGCGGAACGGATATGGAGCATCTCCAGCAATTCCCGCTGACTGATGCTATCCCGCTCGCCGAGGATGGCAAGGATGCGGCCTTGCGCGTGGTGTGAATGCCCATCCGACGGATCGTGATGGCGATGGCCGCGAAACATCCATTTTGCGGCGCGATGAAAAAGCAGGACCAATTGTTCGTTACTGACAGGTTCAGACATCCGTTCCACCAGATCTGTCCGCGGCAGACGCATGCGTCGATGCAAGCCACGCCTTGAAAGCCTCGCCGTGCTTGCAACGGCACTCGGCGAACGAGCAGCGTTTGTGGCACAAGGGACATTGCGAGGGAAAATCGAACCGGATCGGGGACGGGTGCAAAGACTCGCCACGTGGCTGGGGGCACGGAATGCGGGCGGATTTGCCGCGTTCACTGCCTCGGGTGCGGCGTCCGGGGTGGTGGTGCTTGTGGGCGCGCATATGGGAACAAAGGCGAGCCCAGAATCGGGAAAGCATGGCTTGGATTCCTTGGGTTGTCTGGAAGCAGGTCGAATGCAATATTTGCAAGGTACCTTGTTTTCAAGTTTATAGAGACGTACCCAGGGAGGTCAACAAAAAAAGAAGGTACCTTGCGGGATGCCCGACCAAGGCAGCGCCGTTGGGCGAGATCTGGGCAAAAGCGGCGAGGCCGGCGTAATCCAGGATGATGGGCAGGGCACCCGGGGCAGTGGGTCGGGCCACACATCCTGGCTGCGGGCGCGGATCGCGCTGGGTTGAAGCGATTCTTTTTGGATTTTCCGCAAATCGTGACATAATGCGCGACAGGATGTGTCGTGCTTTTGTCGTGCAATCGGAGATACCATGAACCAGACAGCGAATGCGGGGGAGTTTGAAGCCATCCTGGCTGTGGTGGCGGAGCGCCCCGAAGGCATCGGCATCAGCGGCTTGCACGAGGCGCTTGCCGCGCGGGGCGGCCCCCTCAACCGCCGCACCCTGCAACGCAGGGTGGCGCATCTGGTGCGGGGCGGACGCCTCATCGGCGAGGGCCGCAGCGTGGCGCGCGTCTATAAAGTCCGTGCTCCCGTCCTGTACGCGCCGCCCACCGCCGTTGCGCGCGTCGCGGCGGAACCAGAGGGCGTCTATGAACTTTACGTGCCGGTCTCGGACGAGGGAGCCAGTGTCCGCGCCCTGGTCCGGCAGCCGCTGGCGCGGCGCGGCCTGGTCGGTTACGACCGGGATCTGCTCGAACACTACGAGCCCGGCGTCAGCCAATACCTCCCGGACGCGATCCGTCTCCAATTGCACGAAATCGGTCGCACGGCGGCGGCGGGACAGCCTGCCGGGACCCATGCGCGCAGCATCCTGGAGCGCCTGCTGGTGGATTTGTCCTGGGCCTCGTCGCGGCTGGAAGGCAACACTTACACCCGGCGCGACGTCCAGCGCCTGATCGCGTCCGGCACGGCTGCCGGCGACAAGGACATTCTCGAAGCCCAGATGATCCTCAACCACAAGGCCGCCGTCGAAATGCTGGTCGAGGACATTGATGAGATCGGTCTGGACATCCTCACCTTTCGGAACCTGCATGCGGTGCTGTCGCAAAACCTGTTGCATGACGATGCCGCCTCTGGCCGTCTGCGGCGTCGGCCACTGGAAATCTCCGGCACGGTCTTCCAGCCGTCCGCGCTGCCGCAGTTCATTGAAAGCAGCTTCAGGCTCCTCCTCGATAAAGCGCGCGCCATTTCCGATCCGTTCGAGCAGGCGTTTTTCCTCATGGTGCAGATCCCCTACCTGCAACCGTTCGTGGACGTCAACAAGCGGGTTTCCCGCCTCGGCGCCAACATTCCGCTGCTCAAACGCAACCTGTGTCCGCTGTCATTCGTGGATGTCCCCGGGATTGCCTATACGGAAGGCACCCTGGGAGT